>DASTZZ010000063.1 GCA_035764005.1 Terriglobales bacterium | reverse complement strand
CCGGGGCATCGCCCATGTCGCCGCATTGGGCGGATACCGCACCATCCTGGAAGACATCCTCCCTGCGAGCCTGCGCAAAGCCGAAAGCGAGATTCGCGCCAATCTGGATAAAGGCGTGGAGCTTGGCAAGCTGGAGCGCTCGGCAGCCGACGAGGCTTTCTCTCGAATTCAGTTTGCCGGCAGCGTGGACGAAGCCGCGAGAGAAGCTGATCTTGTGATCGAGGCAGTCCCGGAGGAGATGGAGTCAAAGATCGAGATTTTCACTCTGCTCGACAAAATCTGCCGTCCCGGCACCATTTTGGCTTCGAATACTTCTTCGCTTAGCATCACCGAAATTGCTTCAGTAACCTATCGCCCGCGTAAATGCGTGGGTATGCACTTCTTCAATCCGGTGCACAAGATGAAGCTGCTGGAAGTTGTGCGGGCGCTCGAGACCGACGATGAAACCATCTCAGCCGCCGCCGAAGTCGGACGCCGCATGGGCAAGGAAGTGGTAGTGATTAAGGAGTCCCCCGGATTTATTACCAGCCGCATCAATGCCATGATCGGCAACGAGGCGTTTTACATGCTCCAGGAAGGAATTGCCTCGGCAGAGGACATCGACAAGGCTCTCAAATTGGGACTAAACCACCCGATGGGGCCATTTGAGCTCGTCGATCTGGTAGGACTCGACACGCGGCTGCATATCCTCGAATATCTGCAGAAGTCCCTGGGCGAGAAGTTCCGGCCTGCTCCGCTTCTTGTGCAGCACGTGAAGGCTGGACGGTTGGGACGAAAGAGTGGGCGGGGTGTCTTCGAGTATCCCGAAGTGAAACAAAAATCTGCCGAAGCCAAGACCAGCCACTAACATTTGTGCGTGCCACTCCGTCTATAGCCTGAGGCCATGGTGTGCCACGCAGGAACCTCTTTGAGATGAATGGGTTCAAAGAAGGACAGAACCGTCGGCGGTAGCCGATGGGGCAGCCGCGTTTTTGCGGCTGCGTCTTTCCAAATCCGACCGAGCATCTTCATTCCCGGAGCTGGCCATTCGGCCATCTCCGGCCCACCGGCTACGGCCGGCGGTTCTGTCGGAACCTGGGAACCTTCTGGCGCGTACACCATGCTGAACATGCAGCTACTGCTCGACATCTTTGCTCAGACGCTGCGCACCTTGTGGGCGCACAAGCTGCGCTCGTTTCTCACCATGTTCGGCATCGCGTGGGGCGTAGGATCACTGCTGCTTCTCGTCGGTCTCGGTGAAGGCTTTCGGACTGGACAGCGCAAACAGCTCGCCACCCTCGGCCAGGACATCATCATGCTCTGGTCCGGACGCGTGCCCGCGCAAGAAGGCAGCGGCACGGGAATGCGCCAGTACTACCTCACCTTCCGCGATGCCCAGGACATCTCCCGGGAATGCAAGCACGTGCGCAACGCCGCCGGCATCATCAATCGCAGTGACATTCGCGCGGTAAGCGACATCACCAACGCCAACGGACAGGTTTTCGGCAGCACTCCCAACTTGAACCAGATTCGCTACATCCCAATTGGGGAAGGCCGCTGGCTGAATGATGGTGACGAAGCCGAAAAGCGCACGGTGGCCATCATTGGCGATGAGATGTCGCGCAATCTGTATCCAGGCGTACCGGCGCTCGGAGCGCCGCTGCTACTGAACGGCGTTCGCTTCACCATCGTGGGCATCGTCAGTTCGATCGGCGTTCACGAGAACAATTCGACCAACAATCGCGTGTACATTCCGTATTCGACGATGCATCAATATTTCCCGCTCACGAACGTTGGTGAAACGCCGGATGCAGTCTCGACCATCAACTATCAGCCGGATACGCGTGAAGACCACGATATCGCCAAAGAAGAAGTGCATCGCATCATTGGGCGCAATCACCAGTTCGATCCCAAGGACGAGCGCGCGATCGAGGAATGGGACACGATTAAGAGTGAGGAGATGGTCGGCAAGATCTTCGACGCAATGAATGCATTCCTCGGCAGCGTCGGCGTCGTAACGCTCGCGCTTGGAGCGATTGGAATCATCAACATCATGCTGGTTTCCGTGACTGAACGTACGCGCGAGATCGGGTTGCGCAAAGCTCTGGGCGCGACCAATCGCAGCATCCTGACACAGTTCTTTCTAGAAGGGATTCTGCTGACGGTCCTCAGCGGCGCGATTGGGATGGGCGCCGCCGCAGGCCTGATGGCAGCTTTGGGAACACTCCCCTCGCCTCCCGGATTCGACACTCCCAAATTGGTACCGTCGTCGGCAGCCCTGGCAATTGGATGTTTGGCCATCGCCGGATTAATTGCTGGTTTGTACCCGGCACGAAAAGCCGCGATGTTGCAGCCCGTAGAAGCGCTGCGGAGGGAATAGCATGGTTCGCGATCTTCTGGGCCAGGCCTATGGCGCGATGTCGCACGACCGACGCCGAACAACGCTCACGATGCTGGGCATGGCGTGGGGCATCGCGACAGTTGTGCTCCTGCTTGCCTACGGCGCCGGATTTGGACGAGCGATCAATGCGATCTTCTCTAACTGGGGAGCGAAGGTCATCGGAGTGTGGCCGAATCGCACATCATTGCAGGCCGGCGGTACCAAAGCCGGATCGCAGATTCGTTTCCAGCTCTCGGATGTGGACTATATTGCGAGCACCGTGCCGCTGGTGAAGCACGTTAGCCCAATGATGAACAAGGATGTGCCGATTCAGTACGAGAATCGAACCTTTACCATGCCGGTGAACGGCTACTACGCCGACATTCAGAAAATTCTGAACTATCGGGTCGACATGGGACGCTTCTTCGACGATCACGATAACGAAGCGCGTGCGCGCGTCGTGGTAATCGGCTCGGAAGCCAAAACGAAACTTTTCTCCGGACGGTATCCCCTAGGCGAAAAGATCCGTATCGACGGCATCAGCTTTGAAGTGATTGGTGTTCTGGCCGAGAAAATGCAGGAAGGCAACCAGGACGACAGCAATCGCGTGATCCTGATCCCCTTCAACACCATGGGAGATATCAAGGACATCAAGTACATCGACGGTATTTGGATGGACTACGATACCTTCGCGTTCGAAGGCGTAGAAGAGTCCGTCCGCGCCGCTCTGGCGCAGCTTCATGGTTATAGCGTCAAAGACCGCCGCGCTGTCTTCCTATTCAATGCTATGAAGCAGGTCACGCAGTTCCAGATCATTACTCTGGGACTCAAAATTCTGCTGGCATTCATCGGCGCTCTAACTCTGGGCATTGGCGGCATTGGGCTCATGAACATTATGTTGGTGTCGGTAACGCAACGGACGAGAGAGATTGGCGTTGAGAAAGCGCTGGGCGCGCGCAAGAGGGACATCCTCGTTCAATTCCTGGCCGAAGCGCTGGCGATCACAGCGATAGGCGGAATGTTAGGCATCGCACTTGCTTATGCAATCTCCTATGGTGTTGGCCGGATCACTTTCTACAGTGCAATCGCGCAACACGCCGATGCCGCAGACATTCGGTTGATCATCGACCCGACCACGTTGATCGTTGCCACAGTAATTTTGGCCGTTGTAGGAATTGTGAGCGGCATGCTCCCAGCAGTGAAGGCAGCGAATTTGGATCCAATCGAAGCGCTGCGCTACGAATAGGCAGGAGGTCTCCAACGCAGCTGTCGAAGAGAAATTCCGCGAAGCGAATGTTTCCGGGGGTGGAGGCCCTCAACTCCAGTCGGGGGGCGGCACGGCATCAGCCCTGCAATCTAACCATATAGGCGCCGACAAAACCTGGGTTTTAGCGGGCGCAGCGATGAAGCGGTCTTACCCTTCCTTTTAGACCGCGACGCGCTCCCGACTTAAGCGTGCTGCGGAAAAATGCAAAACAGAACCGCCGGATAGCGAGCTCCGAGCGCAACGATACTGTCCGGCAATTGTGGAGAAACGCAGCCGCAACCCACGCAGCTGCCCCAACGCCTATCAGAGCCGATTCCGCTACCCTGGCGGCCTGTTAAGTTCGGGGCCTTCCATTGAACGACCTTAAAGTAATTCTTCAAAAGCCTCTAATAAGGCTTGTTCTGGTACTCGCCGCTGATGCGCGTACGCATCTGTTGCCAATTCTGAGCGTGCTCGCTGATGCGCTCGACCAGGCTCTGAATGCCGTTTACGATGCGGTGTCCGCGGTCGAGATATTCGGGGGCCTGGTTCCAGAACTGTTCGAATTTCTCTGGATGATCGGAGGCAAGAGCGGCAAGGCCCACTCCTGCACTGGCCATGCCTGCGGCTCGTTTCCCACTCAGAAGGAAATAAGCTGCGGCTCCGAAAGCTCCGAACATCAAAACCTTTTTCCAATCCTGTGTCATGTAAGCTCCTGCGGCGGGACTCTGCCCCGCCTGAATTTCACTCTTGGGCCAGTAACCGGATACTTAGAACAGCAAAACCTTAGTTCTCGTTGCCTTGCGCGGCAAGCCGGTGAATCGCGGTTGACCCGCCCTGCATCAAGAACTTAGTCTCAGAGTAGAAAATAGGCAACTTCGTGAAGAGCGAACACGAAGGACACGAAGGTCTTCACGAAGGCCACAAAGCCTGCCAGCCGCTTTCTCCGTGACCTTGCCGTTTCTTTCGTGACCTTCGTGTTCGCCTCGTCCGGTTAATGGATCTCCAGCAGAAAATCCGTACTCTTCCTACCAACCCCGGCGTGTACATGTACAAGAACGCCGAAGGAGAGGTCATTTACGTTGGGAAGGCCAAAAGCCTGCGATCGCGCGTACGGTCGTATCTGCTGGAAGCCGCAACTCAGAACGCCAAGACCGGCTCGCTCATGCGAGAGGCGGCGGATGTTGAGTACATCGTGGTCGAGAACGAGCGCGAGGCCTTGGCCCTTGAGAATAACCTCATCAAGCAAAAGAAGCCGCGCTTCAACATTCTGCTTCGCGACGACAAGACATACCCATATATCAAGCTCACGCTGGCTGATCGTTTTCCCAAGGTCTTTGTCACCCGGCGGTTGAAGAAGGATGGGAGCGAGTATTACGGACCGTATTTCCCCGGGAACCTGGCTCATCGCACGGTCGATCTCATTCATCGCAGTTTTCTAATCCCGTCGTGCAAGATTGACCTCACGCGCTACCATCCACGGCCCTGCTTGCAGTACTACATCAAGCGGTGTCTTGGACCGTGTGTACGCGATCTCACCACGCCTGAGACCTACAGCGAAGCAGTGCGCGATGTTCAACTATTTCTTGAAGGTCGTCAGGCCGATCTTGCGCGCTCACTGCGCGCCAGAATGGAACGCGCCGCTGCGGAGGAACAGTACGAATCTGCTGCCAAGTATCGCGACCTGATCAGCACGGTCGAAGATTTAATGGAGCGCCAGCGCATCGCTGCCGCCGAAGGCGACGACACGGACGTATATGGCTTCCATTACGAGAACCAAATGTTGGCAGTGAACCTGTTTCATATGCGAGGCGGACGAATTCTCGATCGGCGCGAGCTCTTCTGGGAAGATCTGCCGGAATTCGAACTCATGCCTCTGGGCCGCGAAGATGAAAATTCCATAGCAAGCCAGCAGCCGGTCACAGAGTTTGATCCCGGACACTTCTTCGCGGCTTTGCTGAAGCAGGTTTACATCGACCAGCAATATGTGCCACGCAACATCCTTGTCCCGGTCGATTTCGATGAGCGCAGCGCGCTCGAAGAGCTATTGTCGGAAAAGCGCGGAGCCAAGGTCGAGATTCTGGTTCCCCAGCGGGGGGAAAAGCGGTCGCTGATCGATCTCGCGGCCAAAAACGCACACCACATCTACGACCAGCGTTTCCGCGTGATGAAGCCTTCGGTGAAAACCATCCAGGAAGCCTTGCAGGATGCCCTCACCCTTCCCGATCTGCCTCATCGCATCGAGTGCTTCGATATTTCCCACATCCAGGGTGCCGAGACGGTCGCGTCGATGGTGGTGTGGGAAGACGGACAGATGAAGAGGTCCGACTATCGCAAGTTCATTATTCGAACCGTCGAAGGCGTCGATGATTTCGCTTCGATGCGCGAGGTGGTGGAGCGGCGCTACAAGCGTGTAACCGCTGAGAAACAGAAAATGCCTAGCCTGGTGCTGATTGACGGCGGCTTGGGCCAACTCCACGCCGCGGCAGAAGCCTTGGAGTCATTGGACATCACCAACCAGCCGCTAGCCTCGATCGCGAAACGCGAAGAGATCATCTACGTTCACGGCCAGGAAGATGAACCGGTGATTCTCGATCGACACTCTCCCGTGCTGCATCTGGTGCAGATGATCCGCGATGAGTCTCACCGCTTTGCCGTGACTTTTCATCGCAAGCGCCGCGAGATACGCGATCGTGCTTCTGAACTGTTGGAAATCCCTGGAATCGGCGCCTTGACGACTCGGCGTCTGGTTGAGCACTTCGGTAGTGTGCGGGCGGTCAAGGAAGCGGAGCCTGCGGCGTTGTCTGCGGTTGTGACGCGTGCTCAGGCTGCGGCGATCCTCGAACATTTCCGGGGAGAGGCGAACACGAAGGTCACGAAGGACAACGGATGAGGAAAACCATTTCGCGATTTCGTGATTTCGCGATTTCGCGATTTTCAATCGCCCGATCGCCGGATCACCCGATCACCCGATTTGCCGCCGCAACTATCGTTTTCCTGCTCATGGTTTCAACGCTACCGCTCAGTTCCTTTGCCGATTCTGTTCGCGACGTTGCTCGCCGCGTCGATGCCCGCTACAACCACCTGACGACACTGAAAGCTCACTTCGAAGAAAGCTACAACGGAGCCGGAATCACACGCAATGAATCCGGCGAATTGTGGCTGCAAAAGCCCGGAAAGATGCGTTGGCAATACGAGCAGCCTACCCAGAAGCTATTCATTGTCGATGGCAAGAATGCGTATTTCTACGTGCCATCCGAACGGCAGGCGCGGAAGATGCCGGCGAAGAAGCTCGATGATTTCCGATCGCCCATTCGTTACTTGCTGGGCAAAACCAAATTGCAGAGCGAGTTCAATAATCTCGCGATTTCGAGCGAGCCGCCGAAGCAACTGGGCGATGTTGTCTTGCAAGGAGTCCCAAAAGGAATGGAAGATCGCGTTCAACGCGTCCTGCTGGAGATCACACCTGCCAATCAGATAACCCGCATTCGGATCGAAGAAGTCGATGGCTCGGTAACCGAGTTTCTCTTTCAAGACATCCAGGAAAACGTTGCCGTGAAAGCTGATCTGTTCCGCTTCTCACCTCCACCTGGAGTGGAGGTGATCGAGGCGGAGAACGTCGAACCTTAGCCGAGCCGCCGCGCACTATCTCGAATCAGGCAACGGTGCACAGTCACAATTTGTGACAAATATTCCCTGATCGTTTCCCTGTTCATCTGGCAGGACGGTGAGAAAGTTATTGCAAGTCACACGATTTCAAGCGAATACGAGTCATTCCCTAAATTCCCTGATCTTTCCCTGGTCGAGCGGAAAATTTGCAGATTCTGGGCGAAATTCGAGAGCTTTTCATCCTCAACAACCGAGATTCCCTGTTTAATTCGCTGTTAGCTAGAAAGGGCGCTAATTCAGATCGGCTGTCTGGTCCTCCGGCAACCTGACTTGCCGGCAAGCAAAAAGGCCGGACATCTCTGTCCGGCCTTTATCTAAGAAGAGGCTCTGTTACTGCTGATCCGAGCCGTTGTCTGGACGAATTACTGTGCCATGGCGGTCCGTGCTCGCCGACGGCATTACCGAGATCGGATTCTGCAACTGGAAGCTCACGAGACTTTCCGGACGCAGATCGACGCGTTGTCCTTTGGTGATGGTGTTCGCGCCGGCTCCAGCGCCTGCTCCGGCAACCGAACCGATGGCTGCGCCTTTGCCGCCGCCGAAGATGCCGCCAAGAATCGCGCCGACTGCAGCGCCGCCTGCGGTCTTCTCAACCGTATTCTTTCCGCGAGTTGCAGCTTTCTTTTCCCAGGTGTTGGTCGCGATCTGATAGCTCTTTCCGTTGAAGCTGATTTTCTCAACTCCGAGTACGAGAGAAGCACCGCCCGTGTAGTGCGTTGCGGCATGAGCTTCCATCACGCGTCCATCAACTTCGGCTCCCGCGGGAATCACGGTTTGATCATCGACAACGATGTCTGAGTTCAGCGTTCCGTGCCACGGATCGTTCTCATGGCTGGTCTCAGAGCTCAGCGCTTCTACCGTGCGCACTTGCAACACTGTCCCTGCCGGAACCGTCACCTTCTGCGGAGGTGGAGGCGGTGGAGGCGGAGTGTAGGTGTTGGCCGTCGTTGGCGTTGAGTTCAGATCGGAACTGTTGTTCGCCGTAGTTGTAGTACTCGTTCCCTGCGAATTCGTGTAAGAACTCGAAGATGACGGCAACGAGTGACGCGAACGATGCGCAGCGCTAGGACGGCTCGATGATGCTCGTCGGGTTGGCCGCTCGTCTTCCTGCTGTTGCGGTTGCTCCTCCGGAGCAGGAGCTGCGTTGGCTGTCTGCACGCTGAGTTTGCTGATCACCTGCTTCACGCCGGGCGCCTGCTGCGCGTCATTCAATGCGGAGGTGACTTGGGCGTCGCTGTCGAGGGCGCCGCTTAACGTGACAACGCCCTTGTCGGCATTGATAGCGATTTGCTTTCCTGCAAGCTGGGGATCGGAACTAATCTTCGTTTGTACATCGCCGGCTACTTGCGCATCGGTGCGCTCCGGCTTCGAGCAGCCGCTTAACCCAGCCAAAGCCAGCAGCAATGCGATTGTCAGGACTGCTCCTGCGGACTTCAATCTCATAACCTTCTCCTTACTTCGTAAATCTCCCGTTATATCTAGAACGGCTGCTCGCGATGCACTTGCACCAGCAACCAAATTGCGGCGCAGCCAACCCGGCTCTTTGTATGGGACACAGGAAGTACTGTGTCCCCGGCCATTGAGGGAATCCCACACCATTCTATAACCCCGCCATTTGGGAGTTGTTGCTTATTCGTGTATCTCAGACGGTTCTCAAAACGGATTAAGGTAGGCTGGGACTCCGAGCTAAGGTGAGACTTTGATGCCGAGTCTTTGCTCTTGGATTCCGGGTTCAGCAGCTTAGATCGCGTTTGATTCCGTTGCGGAATCGTATTGGGTCAATTCCGAAGATCTGTTCCATTGGCACAGAATCAGCCGTAGAACCCTCTTCCAACATACGTAGTTGAACCGAGGTCACTGGTGGTTTGAAAGGGAGCCAAGAACAAACAACAGCTACAGTTCTCATCAGCGGCATAGGAATGTGCACGGGAGCTTTGCGGATCTTCAGGCATTCCGCCAACACACCGGTAAGTTCATTCAGCGTGAGTTCCTCACCACCTACGAGATCTATTGTCTTGTTCACAGCCGCAGGATTTCTGAGCGACCTCGCGAAACACTCGACGACATCTGTGACGTGAATCGGACGAAAACGATACTCTCCGGTGCCGGCAACTGGACGAATGAACGGCACCGCGCGCATGAGCCCCATCATCTGCTTAATGAATGCACTGCCCGGGCCGAAGATGAGCGAAGGCCGCAGGATCACGTAAGGGATGCCGCTCTTGCGGACCTCGTCTTCGGCTGCGAACTTGGTCATGTGATACGCAGTTGCATTCGTCGCACGTGCTCCCAGTGCGGACATCTGCACGAATCGCCCAACCCCATTTTTCCGCGCCGCTGCGACAAGATTACGGGTGCCGCTGTGGTGTACAGCCTCAAAGGTGCTCTTTCTCTGTTCATAGATAATCCCAACCAGGTTGATGACCGCGTCGCATTCATGCAGGCTGGGAGAAAGATTCTCCGACGTAAGATCTCCTTCCACCTCTTTTAAAGCTCCGGAATAGGAGCGGAGATTTCCGGAACGGCGCACAAGAGCCCGCACCTGATGGCCATCACTCAACAATCGGCGCAGCAGGTGAGAGCCGACGAATCCCGTGCCTCCAGTAAGGAAAACTTTCATTTAAGGAAAACTTTCATTGGGTGCAGCTTACACGGACGGCAAATGAAGAGCTGCACTCCAGAGAACCACAATAGAGATGTCGGCGCAATGGGAGCTGCTGGCGGGATCTGCTGCAGGGCAGACCACAACAGCAATTTTTCAGGTCGGCAGCACTGCTGAGTTCGGCACCTGAATTGCAACTCCGCGCTCTTCAGACGGTTACGGCAGCGGAATATTCGCGCTCTCACGGCGCAACTCGTTTCCGCCCCGCGTGTTTCTAGTACTAGAAAACCCCATTCGGGAGGCAGAGGGCTGCTCGGGATCACTGTATCGAGCGCTGCTGGTCCGGTGGAGGGAGGGTCAAATCAATGAAATTGTTTAGAAAGCACTTGCTCTGGACACTGGCTTTGGCAGTCGCCGGAAGCACCGCCGGCGTGGTGAAGGCGAGCGCGCAGGATCGTGATCACGACCGCGATCACGACAACTACAAACGCTACGACAAAGACTGGAAGAAGCACGAGCGCGAGCGGGAAAAAGAGCGCGACCGCGAGTGGCGTTATCGCAACAACGGGTATTACAACAACAACGGTTATTACAATAACGGGCGTTACAACAACGGCGCCTATAACAACGGCTACTACGGTCCGTACCGCAACAATGGCGGATACTACGGCAATGGCGGCTATTACGGTGGCTACAACGGACGAGGCATGGGCCAAGCTTCCCAAATCGGGTACCAGGACGGCCTCCGCGATGGACAAAGTGATCGCGCTACCGGCCACAGCTATCGCCCGACTCAGGACGATAACTACAAAAATGCGACCCGCGGATATAGCTCCATCTATGGCGACAAGAATCAGTACAAGGGACTTTATCGTCAGGGTTATCAGCAGGGATATCAGCAAGGCTACGGCGCCGGCGGAAATCGCGGACGCGGTTGGGGCTGGTAATATCGCACTCGGAAAGGCATAAGAGAGCAGGCGCTGATTGCCTGCTCTTCTTAATTTAGGGCCCTTCTGCGCTCTAGACTCACAACCCGGACGCCGGCGCGCGCTCGAGCGGGTCTTTCCCTCTCTTGCCACTTGCCAAACACCCGACCAAGGCCCGCAGGTTCGGTTAGACGCCAAATCATCCCGCAAATTCGCACCAAAATGGATGAAACCGCCCATTCTCCCGATTTAGACTTGCGAAGGACTTGACCGGCTTGCTTCGGCGGCAAGTGGTTCTTGCGAGGCCCCATCCTGGACGGAGGCGATTCGCGGCAACTGCAGTTTGAGCAGCTCGCGCTGGTGCATCTGCGCGCGCTGCTGAGAGCCGCAGTGCGTCTGGCGCGGGACGTGTCTGTTGCAGAAGACCTTGTGCAGGAAGCGATGTTGCGCGCCTGGCGACACTTTGACCGTTTCCAGCCGGGCACAAACTGCAAGGCATGGCTGTTTCGCATCATGCTCAACTGCTGGAGCACACGTCATCAGCAGATTCGTCAGGAAGCGATTCAATTTTTTCCTGAGCAGTACGCCGACAGCATCGGCGGCGAGCAAGCTCCAGCAACGCGCTTCAGCGCCGAGGAGATTCAGAATTCGATCGATCTGCTCAACGAGGACTATCGCACCGTGCTCATCCTCTTTGCAGTCGAGGGCTTCTCGTGCAAGGAGATCGCAGAAATTTTAGGCGTCCCAATCGGCACCGTGATGTCGCGGCTGTCGCGGGCGCGCACTCAAGTGAGAGACGATTTGGCAAAACGTGAGGCCCGCTACATGAAAGCGAAGGCGAGACTATGACCTGTTCACAAATTGAGCGCGTCACTGAGGCGTATCTTTCGGGCGACATCGATCAGCCTGCGTGGCGCAAGCATCTCGATGTTTGTCCGGAATGCTGTGCCAAGCTCAAGAATGAATCCGATTTCGACCACCTCATTCGTCACGCCGTCACCTCTGAACGTCTGCAAACCCGTGCGCTTGAGGCCCATGTTCGCGCCGCCATGCGCGAGTCAGTCACTCCGATTCGTCGTCCCATTTTGGCATCCTGGCGTTACAGCATCGCAGCGGCCGTTGCATTGTTCGTCGTAGTTATTGGAACGATCGGATATGCCAAAGGGAGACTCGAGCGCACCGCTGTCTGCATCGATGCGGCGGACGATCATCAGGAAGAAGTAGTCGCAAAATCTCCGCGGAGGTGGCGCACTGAAACCGCCGATGTGCAGGCGCTCGCGCAACGCATTGTCGGAGATCCTTCCGTCCCGGAGAGAATCGTGCCCGCGGGATATCACCTCGTTGGCGCTCGCGTGTGCCTTCTGCACGGCAAGCGCTACATGCATCTCGATTACTCCGACGGCAGCAACGAAATTTCTCTCTTCGTGCGCCACCAGGAGCCGTCAAAATCGCTAGCGGCTCACGTATTCGACTGGTTCCAATTTACCGGCCCATCCGCGGAACGTGTCG
The DNA here is from genome assembly GCA_035764005.1 of Terriglobales bacterium. Lineage (NCBI taxonomy): Bacteria > Pseudomonadati > Acidobacteriota > Terriglobia > Terriglobales > Terriglobales bacterium. The sequence continues at coordinate 82,237 of DASTZZ010000063.1, read as the reverse complement.
ATGCCTTCGCGGTCGGTTCTGTCCAGAAAGACAATCTTTCGCTGGTACTTGTCTCCTCCGCACCTATTCCCCAGGCTGAGAAGATCGTCGCCGAGGCCGGCGGCAGACTGTAAGAATCGGGCCATCGGGTGATCGGGTCATCGGGTGATCTGAAAACCAAAACCTGACCGGATCGCGCTGATGCTTGCCCGTGGACTAACTCGGAATATTCTTTAGTTTTTGCAGTTTTCCGCGTTTATCCGCGTCGATCCGCGATATCCGCGTCGGGTTTTGCTGTTGCTTTCACATCACCCGATCACCCGATGGCCCGATCACCCGATGATTCGCTACTCTAATTAATAGTGACCTCCACTCCGATTGCCAGCATTTACCATGCACTCGCGCAACACTACGGACCACTGCATTGGTGGCCCGCGCAAACGCGCTTTGAGGTGATTGTCGGAGCCTTTCTCACGCAAAACACAAGTTGGAACAATGTAGAACTGGCGTTGAAGAATCTTCGGCGTGCGGGAGTGCTGAACATCTCCGGCATTCGTCAGATCGCGCTTGCCGATCTCGAACAGCTCGTTCGCCCATCGGGATACTACAGGCAGAAAGCTGCGCGTCTGAAGATGTTCGTCGCTTACGTTGACGAGGGGTACAAAGGCTCTCTGAATCGCATGTTCGCGCAGCCTCTCGATGTGCTGCGCACAGAGCTTCTGTCCCAAAACGGGATTGGCCCGGAGACGGCCGATGCCATCCTGCTTTATGCGGGCGAGCTGCCGGTCTTCGTCGTCGACGCCTACACGAAACGTATCTTCGAACGCCACGGTATCGCAGAGGCCGGCACTAAGTATGAACAGGTTCGGAATCAGGTACAGACGGCGTTTGCCTCAGAGTTTGCTGGCGTCGAACTGGCCGATCACTACAACGAATTCCATGCATTGATCGTCCAGGCGGGAAAAGATCACTGTGGCCGAGTCGCTCAGTGCGAGGGATGTCCTCTGCAATCGTTGTTGCCGATCGCAGTGAGCCAGTCGCAATCAAAGAGAGGCCCGGCAGAGGAGTGAACTACAATCGGAGCGTGTGAAGCCTTGGAGCAACTGAAAACAAAAAGCAGCCGGATGGCTGCTTTTTGACGACTCGAAAACTCTACTTCGTTGCGGCGGCTTTGATGCGCGCGCTCAAGCGGGACTTATAACGAGCAGCGGTGTTCTTGTGAATCGTGCCCTTCTGCACTGCTTTGTCGATGATGGAGACAGTCTCTCCGACGCCGCTCTGAATCGACTTCTGGTCGCCTCTGGCGATGGCTTCGCGCAACGAACGCAGCGCGGTGCGCAGTCTGGATTTGTTAGCGCGATTCACCTGCGTACGCTTTTCGGTCTGACGGGCGCGCTTAAGCGCAGAAAAATGGTTTGCCATTCCTTAAACTCTTGTCCTTTTCCGGGATGCTGATGCCTAAATCGGGTGGGATTTAGTGCGTAAGAACTTGATTTTAGCGGTTTAACGCCGCTGCGGTCAAACCACAAACACAATCCGTACCGGCCGCGGTAGCGACTGGGGTAAGTCACCCGTCCGCTTCCGCCGACGGTACCGATTTCGATTCAGCTCGCAAGCAATCGCTGAACTTCGTCGCTGAGCGCGGTTGGGGATTCGCCTTTCTTCACCAAAGAGGTAATCGCGGTCAGCGCGTCGGGATCGATTTCATCGACGCCGGTAAACATCACTATAGGCACGTGCGGCGCCTTCTCCTTCAATTTTCGCGCGACGGTGCCGCCGTCGAGATCGGGCATGCGATAGTCCACAACGACGAGATCGACATGAAAATTTGAGAACGCTGCCAGGCCATCGCGTCCGCCGGTGGCGACGACTACGTCGTATCCCTTCGAGTGCAGCAGCGCGCGCTGCATCAGGACCTGGGTTTCATCGTCGTCGATGCACAGGAGCACGCGATGGGCAGTGCGAACTTTGGCCGCACCCGACGGTTGTGGAGGCCTAGCAGCCATGACCCATTTTTCTCGGCTGAACGTTCTCGATGGTCTGCAGGAGCACGTCGGGCGACTCGCCCTTGGTAACATAGGCATCTACATCTTTGAGCTGTTCGGGAGTCAGATCCACAAAGGCCGACAGCATTATGATCGGCATCCCTGGATGTGTCTGTCGGATGCGCGCCGCTACTTCCGAGCCGGTCATCTGGGGCATTTTATAGTCCACAATCACCGTTTGAACGTGCTCCCGCTGCAAGGTTTCCAAGCCTAGGGGTCCGCTCTCGGCCAGCAGCACTCGATAACCAACGCTCTCCAGCAGCATTTTGCGCACTGCGAGAACATTAGGCTCATCATCGATGCAAAGGAGAGTGAAGGACATTCAGACCTACTTTCAAACGGACAGATGAAATCAGAATAACAGCAGGTTTACCTCGGTTTGACCGTGGATTTGCCTTAGTACCAGAAGGCACTGACAGTTGGTTTTGGCTCCTCTAGCTCTTTCCTCCATGAGGTTCGTTTTCTCAATCCTCAATTGTTGTGCTGCCCTCATTCTGCTACTCTGCGTTGCACCTTCCATTTTCATGAGGATCTCATCCATGCTCTCGAGAAGTTCTTTAATTTGTGTACTTGTTCTATTTGCAATCTCAGCCATTGCGGAAAAGAAGCCTGCACCCTCAGCAATCGTCACTCCGTCATACGAGCAGCCGCAGCCCCAGCGCGAGAACATCGATTACGGCATGTACCAGCGCATCCGCGACGAAGCCATCGAGCACTCGCACGTAATGGAGTATGCCTCGGGCTTGATGGACGGTATCGGACCGCGGTTGACAGGCTCACCCAATCTGAAACGCGCAAATGAATGGACCCGCGATCAACTCACAGGTATGGGCTGCAGCAACGCTCATCTCGAAGACTGGGGCGAGTTCGGCATGGGATGGCAGCAACTGAACACCTGGGTGCGCATGACCTCACCTGATACTGCAGTCTTCATCGCGCAGGCCTCGCCTTGGTCGCCATCGACGAATGGCGCTGTGAATGGCCAAGTTAGCTGGGTGGAAATCAAAACGGAACAAGACTTCGACAAGTACAAAGGCAAGCTCACCGGCAAAATCGTTCTGCTCGGCGACATGCGCGAAGTGAATCCCGTGGACAAACCGCTCTTCGTGCGCATGGACGACGATGATGTAAAGCGCCTTACAACGTATCCGCTGAAGCGCGAAGGTGGAGATGGCTTCCAGCAATATCTCAAACGGCTTGAGTTTCGCGAAAAGATCGGCAAGTTCCTGGCAGATGAAAAAGCTTTAGCCGTGCTCGTGCCCAGCCGCGATGGCCGCAACAACGGCGGCTCCGGCGGCACGGTCTTCGACGACACCGGCTCGACTTTCGGATGGTTCGTTTATCGCCGGGAACATGCGAGTCCGATTCCCAGCGCAGTGATGGCGATCGAGAGCTACGGGCGCGTCTATCGTCTGCTGAAAGCGCACGTGCCAGTATCGATGGAAATGAATATTGACACCAAGTTCACCGGCGACCACGAACACGGCTTTGATACTGTCGCGGAAATTCCCGGAACGGATCCAAAGCTGAACGACGAAATCGTGATGGTGGGCGGGCATCTCGACTCATGGGCCTCAGCTACAGGCGCTACCGACAACGGAGCTGGAACCGTCGTAGCAATGGAAGTCATGCGCATTCTCAATGCGCTGCAGGTGAAGCCGCGCCGCACGATTCGCATTGGACTTTGGACGGGAGAGGAGGAAGGCGAATTCGGTTCCTACAACTACGTGAAGCAGCACTTCGGCTTCGTTCCCCGATCCACGGCGCCCGACGAACTCAAGCTCACCGAGTTTGACCGCAAAGCGGCAGGCCCAATCGAACTGAAGCCTGAGTACCAGAAAATCTCCGGATACTTCAATCTCGACAACGGCAGTGGACGCATTCGCGGCATTTATTTGCAAGAGAACGCCGCAGTCGAGCCGATCTTCGAGCAGTGGATCGCTCCGCTTAAAGATCTCGGCGTAGCCACAATCTCGATGCGAGATACCGGCGGTACGGACCATGAAGCCTTCGATGCGATCGGCATTCCCGGTTTTCAGTTCATTCAGGACCGACTCGATTACAGCTCCCGGACGCATCACTCGAACATGGACACTTACGAGAGACTCCAACCGGAAGACCTGGCGCAGGCAGCAGCAGTGGAAGCGATCTTCGTTTACAACACTGCCATGCGCGATCAGATGCTTCCGCGGAAAGCATTCCCACATCCGGAATTGGAAGAGCAGCGCAGTGCGCCATTGAAGAGCGCGATGCCCGGGGCGGAGGAAGAAAAAGACGCGATGAAAGCGGGAGGAAAGTAGATACTCCTGCCGACAAGCAAAAGGTGGAAGCGCCCGACTATTTAAGTCGAGGGCTTCCACCAAACGACCTGCCAGGTACTAGTTAAACTCCTCTGGAACGGAGAGGTCACAAGGGGACATGGAATTCGTCGATCTGCGTCCGGCATAAGACAAGCTACTCGATTCCTAGCTTCTGGCGCGCCACAGCGCTCAGACGCTCTGGGGTCCACGGCGGATTCCAGACTACGTTCACTGACGCTGAATCCACGCCTGGCAGCTGCTCGATCCGATCCTTCACCTGCTGACTGATTTCGGCGTGCGCCGGGCACCCGGGAGCGGTCAGCGTCATGCGCACTTCTACGTTCTGCCTAGAGCCCGATTCATCGTTCGGCCGGATGCTTACTTCATAAATCAGCCCCAGATCCACGATGTTTACCGGAATCTCCGGGTCATAGCAGTCCTTCAATGCGGTAATTACATCCTGCTCAGAAAGGGGCATACTCCGATTTTATCGGAGCAAGCGCAGCGACGATGGGCGCTCCTGCGCGACCGATATGCGACGCAACTGCAGTTGTTCGCGTTCGGCAGCGTCGATTTGAAGAGCGAACTTTGAAAACTGGGGGTACTGCGCGGCTGCAATCTGCTGCATCGGAATCCTGAAGCTGCGAACGATTTTCAGCGCTCCGTCTTCAAGCCTGAAATCGGTGCGGTACTCGCCGAAGCTGCTCTTGGCTGTCAACGGCTCCGGCATGTGCCAGACTTCCACTCCCGCAGGCAAGCGGACCGTGAACTCCGATTCCTCAATCAGCGGCGTCTCAAGCCAGAGGTCCTGATTACGAACAGGTAAAGTCGCGTAGAGGCGGCTTAGTCCGAGCGCCGGAATCAGCTGTCCCAAATCGAGACTCGAGCCATTCCAACGAGACCCGGGTAAAGATGCCACGGTGAGTTCAACTTCAAGCGGCTTTTCCGAATCGTCCTCGTGAAAGACCGAGGCGGAGATCTTGCTGGCATGCGGAAAAATTCGGCTGCCGATCTGCTCAAAATAGCTCTGCCGATCTTTAGATGACAGTTCGTGCAAGGCATCGCGCATCTGCGCACCTCGAAAACTGCCAAACTGGATGTGAACCGTGCCGCGAATCGCGCCATCGTCATCCAATTCGAGATTGGCCACTGCGCGGGTCTTCTGATCAGTGCCTTGTGGCACTGTGGCGATCTCCGCTTCGGCTGTGCGCGATCTGTGAATGACGAGGGCGTTTTCGCCTTCGACTTCTGGCGATAGCGCCGCAGCTGCAACACCCTTCATCTGCGGATCAAGAACGATGGGCCGCTTCGCATTAGATAGCATCACGCGAACCAATGGATGGGTGTAGCAACGGAGCTGCTGACAATCATTTGCAACGCCGTGTCGGCCGCGTTCTGCCGCAAGCTCCAGGTCGGCATCGAATCCCATGGCGGAGAGAATCGCAATCAGCGTCGCAGCGCGATTTCCTTCACCCTGCACCAGACTGTCGGAACCCGAAGTAATCTTTCCGCTCTGCCAGCTCTCGCCATCTTCCTCGATTGAAGATTCCACGAACTGATAAGCCGTCGCGATCGCCTCACGCGGATTCGTCACGTGAATGCTGGCGGCGGTCTGTTCAATTATGGGATCGATTTGGGTCGCCGCGATCAACTGGTCGCGGTAGCGGGTTGTGAGCGTCGGCACTCCAGAGGCATCCATGCTCAACCAGAGCATTCGTGCGCGAGTCTCGAATTGTGGAGCATGCGGCTCGGCGACAACGGCCGGCACGTTCCTCGCCTCCCAAGTGGTGACCTGCGCATTGCCTTCCGCGCGCGATCCAATTTGCTTCACCCCAGGCGACAACCAAAGAAGAGGCTCGTTTGAGCTTTCGCGAATGATCGTCAGACGCGAAGATTCAGTCGGCGCGTCGGCTGATGCAAAAAAGAAGTCAAGCAAGTCAGGCGTCGCTTGCAGGTCAGCAGCGCGGAAATGCTGTACGTAGGCCAGTTCCACCGCGTCGCCTTCGGCCAGGGATGGCATAGAGACTGTGCTCTTGCGGTCGGCGAGTTCGGGCCGGACGGAATGACCGTCGCGCTTGATCGTGCGCAGTTCAATCAGGTCGGCTCCGCGTGGAATATCAACCTCACCGGCTGCATCGATACCCTTCTTATCAAAGACCTGCACGAGACTGTGCTGGTACACCCAGGCAGAGCCTGATTTTTCCAGCTTGATCACGCGATCGTTGATCAGGACCTTACTGTCGGCCTTGGCGCTGACGTTCTGAACCAGCAGCGAAGCCGCTTCCCGGACATAGGGACGATAGAACTTTTCTGCGGAGGCATAAGCTGAAGGCGAATCTAAGATGCTATCGGGATTCTCCGCAATTTCGGCAGCTCGTTCCCAATTTGGAGCTACGCGTCGCAGAACCGCCGCATATTTGTGGGCTGCGCCTTCATTCTCGGACAACACAGCTTCTCGAACGGCAAGCTCCAGAGCGCGACGGTCATTGGTATGCGCCTGGATATATCTTTCGAGACTCAAGAGCGTGCGGCCATGATCGCCTCGCTCACTCAATTCCGACCAGTAGGCGCTTGGCCTCTGCGAGCACACGGCGAGTTTGGATTCATAGAATACGCGGTTGCTGTCATACCGATGCAGCTTCGCGACTTCCGAATAGGTTGAACAGTCTGGATGCAAATGCAAAAGCTGCTTCAAGGCAGCCGATCGCTCCTGTTTCCAATCGAACTGAACTGCCATCTTGTACTTCAGTTCTTGCGCGGGCCAATAGCTCGTAGCTACATCCAGCACCTTGGCCAGATAATTCGCTGCTTCTTCGAAGCGCTCTGCAGCGAGCGCCTGCTGCGCAATCTCGAGCTTCGCAAGCGAGTTGGTTGAATCAACTGCCGAAGCTTTCAGCAATGAGTCTCGTGCCTTGGTTGACTGCTGAATCTGGGCTTGCGCTTCCGCTCGGAGTGTCAGTTGGATGGAGCTGGAATCGTCTGCAAATGCGAGCGCCGGCCCGAGGTCGCCATCGAGGAGAGCATTGGCGGCTTTGACATAGCTCTCACTCTTTCCGAGCTGCACGGATTCCGTCGATGCTAGCGTTCCATGCTGGAACCATACCCGAATCGGGAAAGCTGTGGGATGAACTTTCAGAACGATTCGGTGGGTGCCGGCGGAGACGGATGTCTCAATTTGCGAGACTTTCGTCTGAGTCTGAAAGCGGCTGTCGCGCAAGAAGAGTTGTTTGCCGTCGAGCTGAAGCTCATACGTGCCGTCGCCCTCGACTGCGATCGTGTACTTTTGTTCGTTCGTCGCGTGGAAGCTCGATTGTGCATAGTAGACGCCGCTTTGAGGAAAGTAGTTCGGAAGTTCCAAATTGCCGGAGAACGAAGTAACTTGTTCGCGAACTTGCTTTCCGTACGCAGGCGACGCGAGTTGGTCGCGTTCGGGAGGCCAGGAGCGATCGAAGTCTACATTTGAGAATTCCCCAAACGGTCCAACGATCTGCCATTTGGTCATGCGGCGTAGTAGACGTGCTCCGCGTGGCAAACGTACCCCGTCTGCATGGGCCGTGAGCAATGCGCTTGTGATCTGGCGCGAATATCGGCTGTTCTCGCGCAGCAATGCGCAAAGTTGCGGAATAACGCGGCGGAAGGCAGGCGTGTTTGCCGCGAGTTCCTGGATCCGACCGGCGGCAAGTTGTGTACGCGGATCATCAGCGTGAACCTTCTCCAGCAGAAGCAGCGCACTCTGCAGCTCTTCGCTGCTACGAAGCTGAAGACGGGCAGCTTCCATCGCGGCGAACAGTGCGGCTACGTCAGAACTATTGCGGCGTAGCTCTGATTTGCTTTCTTGAAGGGCGGCTGACGAATTGGAATCAGCAAACAGTAGATCGGTCGAGGTGTGAGCCTGGTCCGCAGACTGGGCCCATGCAACACATGAAGCGAGAAGCAGAATCACGAGGCTTCGCTTCACGGCAACTCCACTTCGATATTTCGGTGAAAGCTCTTCTCCATGTCGGCGGCAAAGGCGCGAAAAGCAGGGAAGTGCGACGCGGTGATGCGCGTCTCCAGAAATTTCACCGTACTAAGAATGGCAATTTCGCGTCCATCGACGCGGTAGTGAAGGTCCGCATTGCCGAACTCAGTCGAGACCGTTTGATCGGCCGGAAGCGATGAAATCTTCGCGCCGGCGGGAAGTTGAATGTGAATCTCTTCTTCCGTAGTCCATGGAGCTTCGAGAACTAAGTCTTGGGTGCGCGTGATGCTCGGCGCCAGCGCCGCGACATAGTTGCGTTCCATCCACGAAGATGGCAGAGAAGCGGAGTGATGGCCGCGGTAAACGGAAAGATCTCCGTTGAAGCTGAGCGATACTGCTTCACTCGAACCGATTGGAGCTTCTACATCGTGAATTTCGACCGCAGGAAGAACCTGTGCTAAGCGATCGCGGACGTAACCAAGCTTGGCCTCGCGAACTTCCAGTTGGCGACGAACCTCGGGCGCATCTTCGCCGCGCACATAGGTCGCACCTGAGAAATGGATCGTGCCGTCGGCATCCAGTTGCGCGTTAATCGTGCGCCGCGAGTAATTGTCGTCGGCGGTCGAACGGGGAGTTTGACGCAACACAGCGTGTCCGTCGAGATCGACGGTGAGCGCCATCGCGCCCTGATCGGCAACCGGCAATTCGCGTAGCTGCGCAAATTCCGCCGTGCCGTCAAGCCAGAGGTCAAACTCGGGAACGTAGACGATCGCATGATCGAAAATGGCTGCCGACGCCGGCTGCGGCATGATTTCGCCCAACCTCTGTGTGCGCACCAGAGCAATCTGGGCATCGATTCCGGCGGCACGCAGGAGAGCCACCATTAAACTGGCTTTATCTTTGCAATCGCCAAACCGGCGAGCGTAGGTTTGCGATACCGGGTACGGCTTGAATCCGTACACCCCGAATTCCTGCGCGACATAACGCGTGTTCTTGAGGACAAGGTCGTCGATTTCCGCGACGCGGTCGAGCTTGTTTGGATGGTGCGCGACCAGATCCGAAACGAGATTCTCCAGTTCTGGGCTCAGCGTGAATTGTGGTCTGACCAGTTCGGCATACCATTGACCGAGCTCTTCCCAATTCCGGAAGTTGGAAACGTGAACGTAGGCGCCTTGCTCGCTCCAGGAAGGCGACCGCGGCTCTCGGACCAGAGCGGGGATTCCGCGCCTTTCCCATACATAAATGACTTCGCTCGAACTTTTGCGAATCTCCGGAGCTCCGAGCAGATGCTGCGCGCTGCTGAGATGCAGCTCCCCAGGCGCGCGCACGATGTAGCGCTGCAGGTTACAGGGAAGAGCGCTGCCAAAGGGCACCAACTCCGCAAAATACTTTCCGTAAGGGTTCTCGCGCGATGCCGGAGTGAGCGTGTACTCGAGTTCCACTACATCGCCTACGCTGAGATCGCGAAAGCGCAGTTGGCGGGTGCGCAGATCGTAATAGGCGGCAACGGAGGCATCGCCTACCGTGGTATCGCCGTCATCCTCTGCGTCAGATGTGCTGCCATTCGCGTGATAGATGCGTGCACGTTTAATGTCGAGTTCCTGCGTCTGGGGAGAATACTGAATTGCTCGCGTGCGATAGCTCTCGACATCGGCCTGCGACGACAGCGCGATCAGCAGCTGGGTGTGTTGGATCGCCTGGTAGTCCCGCCGGACTTGATCGATACGCACGCTGGCGAGAACGCGCGATTCAGCGCGCTTAGACGACGGTAGCGCGCGCCAATTCTCGATTGTTTTCGGAGCATCCACGAAGTAACGCGCTGGTCTCGCCGCCGGCTGGTCTTTGCCTTGATGCAGGATGCGGCGAAGATGTTCAGATTCTGAATCGGGAATCGCGGCTATCTCAGTTTCATTCTGAGTAGCATCGTCGTCTGCTTCAGTGGAAGAGGCCGAATCGTCGCCCGTTTGTGCAGAAAAGGGGAGCTTCGGTTCAACGGATGTTGCGCCTCTCGAGGCGAGAACTCCACGGCTGGCAAGGAGGCGAGCCTCTTTCGCGAATCCCAGCTGCGCGTAATTTTCCGCGAGCATTTGCGAGGCAGCCCGCGACAGCGGCTGCCCGCGGAGTGCTTTCATCCGCTCAAGAGCGGCGGCACCATGCCCCTGATTGATATCGAGCCGCGCCAGTTCTGCAACGATGAGGGGTTCAGTGCTGCTTTGGAGTGCTTCGGTCAGGAGTACTCGAGCAAGCGTCAGTTGACCGCGAGCGGAATATTGGCTGGACAGATCGGCGATTGCAGGAACGTAGTTTTTGTCGAATTCCAGTGCCGTACGCTCTGCTTCAATCCGCTTGTCTTCATCTTGTGTCGTGCGTGCTGCTCGGTACCATGCTTCGGCAGAGCCGCTGCGTTTCGCAGCCTTTTCGGCGCTCTCGTAATTCAGGCGATGGTGATGAAGCTCAATCGCTCCAACGGCGTTCAGAAGCTCAAGATCGTGCTCATCTGCTGCTGTGTCAGCTTCAAGCAAGGCCTTGGCTCGAATATCAGAAGAGGCAGATACAGGCGTCCACACAGTCCACGCAGTCCACTTCGTCCACACTGGACTCCGTGGACTGTGTGGACTCGGTGGACTATTTGCGGAGACTGCTTGAAGATCTTTGGCTTCCTCACGAATCGCAACCTGCGCCTGGGGATCGCTGGCGACTTCACGGAAGATCTCTTCAATTCCAGTGCGATTACTTACCTGATCGCTAAGCTCGGAAATCTCATCGAGGAGCCCGACCGCAATGATGGCGTTGCGTGTTTCATTGGAATGAATTTGCGCTTGAAGAAGCTGAATTTTGTTTTCGAGCTGCTCATCGAACCATGATTGAGTCGCGGGAGCGGTGTCCGCAGCTAACGAGAAGCAAGCCGCGACAAAGGGGAGCGCACACAGGAATACCGGCCGCAACTTGCGCAGAGTAGCCATTGTCCCATTACGGCTTAACTCCGGGCCGTGCGCTATTGCCTAAAACGGAACTCCCCGGAAGTCGTTTAACTCTCCGGGGAGGCCGTTACCACTTGAGTTCGCGTCCGGTCAGGCATCGTTTCCCCCAGGATTTTCGTTGCCTGACCTGTCCGCGAACTCAATTGATCGGGGTTAAGGTAGGTTGAGTATCGCGTGCGAGCCGTTTTTTACCAATGGAAAGAAACACCTAAGTAGCTGCCTAATAAGACCTTACGCGACACGATGGGCCTAGCACTTTAGTTTCGTTTGAACTCTGGCGCAGCACGGCGCTGTTGGTTTGCGCAGCTGCTTACATCCGACGCGGGTGGTAAGTACATCTCAGATGTTCGATACCTTAATGATGCTGGCGCGCATTTTCGGACTGATGGCTCTGGCTTTCTGGGCGACAATTGCCGCCGCGCAGAATTCGACCCACTTCACCTCAATCCCACTTTCGTCTTCCAGTTCTCATGTCCACTGGCTGGTCGGAAGTGAGCGCCATCTGCAGCCGACGTCGACGGGAGCGCTCTTCCTTGATTCCGCCTTCGCACACGGATATCGGCATGGGTACGATGAGGGCTTCCACCTGGCCGATCTCGACATCCACATGGGGCGCGCAGCCCAGCCGATGACCAAGCATGACTTCCGCCAGGCGGGACACGAGTACAACAGCTCCTTCGGAAGTAAAGCGCGCTTCCAGCAGGGATACCAGGCCGGTCTCTCAGCCGGATACGCCGATGGCTTTGCCGGACTTGACTACCAGGCTACTGAGCGTACAAAGCTAGCGGCTTCCGGGCTCGCCGACGCTTTGCCCCCGAGCCGCAGGGAGTATTTCGACGAAGGGTTCGCCGGCGGGTATGCGAGCGCACACCATGAAAGTGTTCCCCCGAAGGGAATGACGCTCGACTATGTCGAACAGTATTGTCACGAGAAACTTCCAGGCAGCCATCCTCCCGAATACTGCTCTGGATTCAGTCGCGGATTCATTTTCAGCTCGTCGGTTCAAAGTGGAACCGAGAGTAGAGCGAGCGCCCGCTCGTCCCGTTGATCTGCTCTTTCGGAAAGACCCGAGTCTGTTGACGACTTCAGTACATGTCCTTTAGGTCATTGCACTGATAGTGCTTTCGTGCGAAATCAAGGTATGCTAACCGCCAGTACCGTTGTGACTAAAGACATGAAAGCCGCCCCCGCAAGAAAGCCAGTGATTCATATCGCTGTCGTTGATAGCGATCCCCTACGTTTTATCGGGCTTCGTTCCCTTTTTGACGAAGAGCCCGATTTGGATCTGACTGCCGCCACGCTTGAAGAACTTCCCAAGCTGCAGAACGTCGATCTGATCCTGCTCGGCAATCGTGGCAGCGGCACTGCCAGTGTTTTTGACGTGATGGCCAGCCTCAAAGCCGCGCGTCCTGACCTGCGCATTATTGTCACGGGTACGGGTGCCGACGACGAGTCGATTCTCAAAGCTCTCGCCGCCGGTGCGAAAGGCTACGTTGACGAGGGTGCCAGTCCGTCGGAGTTTGTCCAAGCTATTCGCATCGTGAATCAGGGATCTGTGTGGGCTCCACGTCGAGTGATGTCGATCTTCATCGATCGCGTCACATCATCGCCCGGCAAGATCTTCCCAGCGGGACGGGTCGAGTTCACCGATCGCGAGAAAGAAGTTCTCGAGCTTCTAGTCGCAGGACGCTCCAACCGCGAAATCGGCCAATCACTGCAGATCGAAGAGCGAACTGTGAAAGCGCACGTTGCCAAGCTCATGCGCAAAGTCGGCGTGCAGAACCGAATTGCGCTCTCTGTTCACGCCATCACCCATTCGCTGGTCGGCGGCGAAGAAGAACCGCAGTAACACGTTTCCGGGCCACGGTCTGTGAACTGTGGCCCGATTCCATCCACGACTCCTCCTCACCGCGGCCATCAACGGCAGCGTCGCTGCCCCTGCGCAAGCCAAAAATATCAGCGTAAATAACAGCGTAAACGCGGCCAATGGCCGTGCGAGACATGCCTGATTTCACCCCAACCTTCTGTGGCGCAAGCGGTTGCAAGAATCACTGGCATTCCGAGCTATTTTCAGAACAGCGAATAACAGCGTAATAACAGCGTATCGGACAGCTTGCCCAGGGCTTTAACGGTTTCCCAAAATGGAATAAATCGCCGCGCCGAACCGCGTCGGCAGAATTTCATTGACTCCCGCCGGCGATTCGTGATAGCACCGAACTATGTTCGGTGCCCGACGGAAATCAGAAACAGCAGGCAATATGAGCAGACGTTAATCCTGCCGTCCGGCCCTGCGGGCAAGCTCGGTGATGGAGGTTCTCTCCATGGCTGCAACTGCCACGGCTTCGCAATCCAGAACTCACTTAACCCTGGGCATTTGGCTCATCCGAGCCGCAGTCGCGTTTGTATTCATCTCTTCCGGACTGGAAAAGTTTGGGATTGGCCCAGGACAGGAATGGGTTCGCATCTTTGCCAAGATTGGGCTGGGAGTTTGGTTCCGGTATTTCACCGGCGCATTCGAGGTCGCAGGGGGAATGCTCCTCATGATTCCGTTTACAGCGAAAGTCGGCGCCGGGCTGTTGATTTTGTGCATGGCCGGCGCAATTGTCTGTCATATCTTGATCCTCGGTGATCCCCTCTCCAGCATCATCAACATAGGACTCATAGTAGCGATCCTCGCGGCTGCGCGTCAGCCGAAGCCCGGCGATCAGGAAATGACAACACTCGAATTGCGCTGATTGCGCCGACCGAAGTCGAGCTGAGTGTATCTGCTCTACCGCTCAGTCTGAAGAAACAGGTTCTGTGAACTTCAGCAAATTTCCAGCACAGTCATTCACGCGGAAATCTCGATTGCCCCACGGCTTCGTAAGAATGTCCTGCGAAATGGTAGCGCCGCGATCGAGCAGCTCATTGTGCAACTCGTCGAGTTCCGACGTGAAGATATGAACCGCGACAGGTACGCACGCGCTCGAATTCGATTTGAACAAATGAATGGCAATGCCATCGCGCTCCACAATCGCATAGTCTCCAGTCGGCAATTGCATTGCTAGTTGGAAGCCCAGTTTTTCGGCGTAATAGTTGATGGCATCTTTGATATCGGTAACAGGAATTTCAGGGGCAATACGAGAGAGGGTGGCCATAGATCGTCTTTCGAGGCGGATATCCTAGTGACCAATCTGGAGTCTTGTCCAACAATCAATGCCGATCTGACGCAAGTCATTTTAGGAGCGGGTTTCGAGAGGGAATTCAAAATTGCATATCTCTGGATGAGGTACTTTCCAAATGTGGAAAGTAGCTTGGGACGAGTCGCCAGGAAACAGGTGTTCTGCGCGTGTTTTGAAGCAAAACGATTGGTCGTCAGCGTGCGGGCAGTCTGTCCCAAGTAGAAGTTCCATTCCCAAGACAAACGGTCTGCCCAGCTGGTGCTTTTTACAGGCGAGGAACGCGCAACTGCGGCGTTAACGACAAAGGTCGCATTTTGCGGAGCACCACACCCGTTCTGTCGGAGGCTTGAAATGAGATCTGGCTTCGTCGGTAGTCTTCGATTGTCTACTGCTTCAGCATGCCTGCTCAGCCTGCTTGTATTGCTGAGTACTTTCAGTTTGGCGCAAACCAGCAACACCTCCCTCACAGGCACAGTAAAAGATCCACAAGACAGGGTGATTGCCGGCGCTACTTTAACTCTCACTAACATCGCGAATAATGCTGTGCGCGAGCAGACCACGAGTCCGCAGGGCGGCTATTCGTTTGATCTGTTGCCGCCGGGGGACTATCGACTCGAAGTGACGGCTCCAGGATTCCGAAAGCAGGCGCTAGACCATGTTCACGTCCTCATAGCGAAAGCAAACGCCATGGACGTGGTCCTGCAGGTAGGAGCGACGACGGACGTGGTGGAGGTGACCGCCCAATCTGGGCAGGTCCAGGTCGACACACAAGACGCCAGTCTGGGCAACAACTTCGTTGCTCAGCAGATCACCCAACTGCCGATGGAGGCGCGCAACGTCCTCACGTTGCTCACTTTGCAGCCAGGTGTAACCAAGGATGGCTACGTCAATGGCGGTCGCGAAGACCAGTCGAACGTGACCTTGGATGGCGTGGATATCAATGAATCCGTCAGCAATGCGATTGGCCCCGCACAGTCGGGCCAGGCTCTGGGTAATAGCCCGCCAAAAGCTGAACAAGGCCCGGTGCTTCGACTCAATTCGGAAGCGATTGAAGAATTTCGTGTTTCCACGCTCAATTCCGGCGCGAGTGCCGGACGTTCTTCCGGCGCGCAGATCGCTCTGGTCACCAAGAGCGGCACTAACAACTGGCACGGCGCTGCGTTTGAGGCCAATCGCAATACCATCTTTACTGCGAACGACTGGTTCAACAATCACGCCGGAGTGGAGCGTCCCAAACTCAACCGAAACACCTTCGGTGGCGCAGTCGGCGGACCCATTAAGAAGGATAGGGCGTTCTTTTTCTACAGCTATGAAGGACGTGTTGACGCCAGCCAGACTCCGGTCCTTGCCGCGTTGAATTATGGCGGCACTGGAGAGGCGGTTCCAACCGCCAGCCTTGGACAGGGTATTTTGAAGTTTCGGCTTTGCGGTGACCCCAGTTGCGATACGCCGGGCCAAACAGTGAGCCTCACCTCGGCTGACTTCAACAAGATATTTCCTGATATCGGAGGCATTAATCCAGCAGCGGTTTCAGCGCTTGCGGCAGCCGCCGCAAAATATAAGGTCAATGACACGACGATCGGCGACGGGCTAAACACTGGTGGTTTCCGGTTCAACGCTCCCGCGCCGGTTCATCTGCACTCCCATAACGCAAAGCTGGACTTCAATCTGACCAGCAAGCAGACGCTGTTTGTGCGCAGCAGCGTTCAGTATGACACTTGGGGCGGAACGCCTGCCTATCCTGATACACCTGCGCCGGACGAGTGGGATCACCCGATGGGCATCGCCGTCGGCCACACCTGGATCATCAGCAATACGCTCGTAAACAATCTGCATTACGGCTTCACTCGCCAAGCGTTTACGCAGGGCGGGGATACCGACGCCAACTACATATTCTTTCGATTTGTTTACAACCCTAGCAGCCAGCAGTACCCCGTGTCGCGAGTCACTCCTGTTCACAACTGGACCGACGACCTCAGCTGGGTGAAGGGGAAACATACGTTCCAGTTTGGTGCTTACGTCAGCAAAACAAATAACATGCGCAGCAGCTTGGGTCAGTCGTTCGATAATGCAACGACTAACCCGTCGTATTACCTTACTGACCTGCTACGAGCTCCTCTCAGTAACTACGTGCAATCGGTCTACGGTGCGCCGATGTACAGCGGCGACGGCTCAAGTGCGGAGAATGCCATGACCGCCTTAATTGGCCGCTTTACCGAGTACACAGCTCACTACAATTACGACAACAAATTGCAGTTGATGGCGCCGGGCGCAGCCAATGTCCGCAACTTCGCAGGACAGGACTATGAGGGATACGTTCAAGACACCTGGAAAATGAAGTCGAACCTCACGATCTCGGCGGGCTTGCGCTATGGTCTGGCGCGACCGATTTATGAGACGAACGGGTACGAAACCCAGCCCAACGTTCCGCTCGGTGATTATCTGAATCTCCGCGCGAGCAATGCGCTAAAAGGGATCAACTACACCGCGCCGATCTCGGTCAACCTTTCCGGTCCAGCGAATGGTGGGCCACCGCTTTACAACTGGGATTACACCAACTTCCAGCCTCGGGTTGGCGTAGCTTACTCTCCGCACTTCGAATCCGGACTGCTTTCGCGAGTGTTCGGCCGCGAAGGGGACTCGGTGATTCGCGGCGGATTCGGCATCAACGGGGACTACTTTGGTCAGGCGCTGGCGACGTTCTTTGATCGCCAAAACACTTTAGGCTTCGGCTCTTCGTTCACGGTCGGGCCGAATACTTACGATGTGGGTTGCTCCCCTTACCAGGATCCAGGCTCTCCCTACTTCGGTGCCGCCGGCACATGCGCCGGCGGAGTTAACCTGGGCCCGTTGTTCACTGGCTTCAATCAACCGGTTCGCGGCGCAATGCCCGCGCCTCCAGTGGCGCAAAACATAGTGTTCCCGCAGACGCAACCCGGGGACAATTCGCTGCGAATCGAATCTTCCCTCGATTCGAATTTGACCACGCCCAAGAGCTATTCCTGGAACCTTACATATGAGCGGCAGCTGCCTCACAAATCGTTCGTACAGTTCAGTTATGTAGGGCGCTCTGGTCGCCACTTGCTCGCGCAACGCGACGTCATGCAGCCGATCGACCTTGTGGATCCGAAATCCAAGATGGACTGGTACACGGCCGGAACAATGTTGGCGAAGCAAAGAGCTCAAGGTGTCCCAACCGCGAACATCGCTCCCATTGCCTACTTTGAGAACCTGTTCCCGGGCGCGGCAGCTAATCTTGGCTATAACCCGTCATGGACGGCCACACAGGCGATTTATCAGCAGATCCAGGATGTCGGCGGTGATTACACCACGACGCAGGCGATCATCGATGGTATCTCGACGCTTGGCGCGAATGCCTTCTATCAGCCGCAGTATGGAGCGTTAGGCACGTGGGCGACCCTTGGGAACTCCAACTACAACTCGTTCACTTCTTCTTATAAGGTTCGTTCCAACACACTGACCGCCGATTTCAACTACACCTACTCGCACTCGCTGGATGATTCCTCGGGCCTGCAGAACGGTGCCGGGTATAACGGGGAAGCGTTCATCCTCAACCCCTTCCGACAGGGCGACATGTACTCGAACTCCGACTTCGACATTCGTCACCAAATCAACGTCAATGCCGTGTGGCAGATGCCCTTCGGTCACAACCGCAGTATGTTTGCCGATATTGGGAAGGTAGCCAACGGTTTCATCGGAGGCTGGCAGCTCAGCGGAATCTTCCGTTGGAATACTGGCCTGCCGGTTGGGTTCTACAACGGAGCAACCGGCGTTTTTGACGATGCTCGATGGGCGACCAATTGGGAAGTCCAGAGCAATGCAGTCAGGACCGCCGATTTCAACAGCTGTCCGACGCGGCCAGTGGATGGCACTCCCAAACTGTTCGGCTGCAATGAGCAGTTTGCGTTTACCCATTTCCGGAATCCGTATCCGGGCGAGACTGGTGAACGTAATGTGTTCCGCGTTCCCGGCTACTACAACATCGACATGGGACTCGGCAAAACCTTCCACTTGAATGGACTCACGGCCAAAATTCCCGAGAGCCACGAATTGCAGTTCCGCTGGGAGGTCTTCAACATCCTGAATCATCAAAGCATGGGTGCTTTCGATTCGAGCCGCAGCGGCTTCGGTATTCCGCTGGATCCCAATCAAGGCAACCCTCCGGATAACTTCTCCAACTTCACTGCGGTCCAGGGTGGCGACTTAGGCCGGCGAGTGATGCAATTCCTGCTGCGTTACTCTTTCTAATTACCGTTAGGAACCCCGGGGCAGCCATGCTCCGGGGTTGTTGTCTTCGCACGGGAAGGACTGGGTTCTCGCCGAAGGGACCCGAAGAATGGCACGACAGAACGCAACAAAGCAAAGCCACAGCCTGAATGGCGTTACCTTTCCAGTGAGATGAGCTGAGGTACGCCAATCAGGCTATGCGTTTGCTGCTATTTGTTGCTTAGCGCATTTTCAGGGTTGGTGTAGACCGCTGGTTCATATCGAGCACGAGTTTTTACTCGAATGAATGAGGTCGATCATGGGACGCTCTCAATCACCTGTCATCCTGAAGGCCGCTTTTGGCCGAAGGATCTCCCGCGGTGCTTGAGGCTGAAATGCTGTGGCTTGGCTCTCACCAGAAAACCTTTGTCTTCATTGGCCGAGAGCCAGGAAAGCGCAACTCAGTCCGACACATTCCGGGAGATCCTTCGCGCAAAAGAAGCGCTTCAGGATGAAAGTGGCTGAAAGCGTCGGCGAAAGGACCATCATGAGTCCGGCAGAACTCGTAGCACAAAACCAAGATAGATCACACTAACTCAGAAAATGCTCTAGTTGAGAGATCTCCTCTGCGCTTCTGTGAGATCGAAGCGATCGAGGTTCATGACTTTGGTCCATGCAGCGACGAAATCATGAACAAACTTACTCTGAGAGTCTCCACACGCATAGACCTCCGCGATTGCTCGCAGCTGCGAATTAGAACCGAAGAGCAGATCGACGCGCGTGGCGGTCCATTTGAGTTCGCCAGTGGCGCGATCGCGTCCTTCATAGGCGCCGCCATTGCCGTTCGTTCCTGGCTGCCACTTGGTTTTCATGTCGAGGAGGTTGACGAAGAAGTCGTTCGTTAGCGTCTCCGGGAGCTTGGTGAAGACACCGTGCTTCGAGTGTCCAACGTTTGTATTGAGGACGCGCAAGCCGCCGATCAACACCGTCATCTCGGGCGCGGTTAGAGTGAGTAGCTGGGCTCGGTCGAGTAACAGCTCCTCGGTGGACCTTTGCTCTCCGTTGCGGCGGTAGTTGCGGAAGGCATCGGCTGCGGGCTCCAGGACGGCGAACGAGTGCGTGTCGGTCTGTTCCTGCGAAGCATCGGTGCGTCCCGGCGAGAAGGGAACTGTCACGTTCTGCCCAGCCTTCTTCGCTGCCTCCTCGATGGCTGCGTTGCCGGCGAGAACGATCAGATCCGCCAGCGAGACTGCCTTTCCGCGGCTCCCATTCGCCTGCGAACTGTTGAATTCCTTCTGGATTGCTTCGAGCTTTTGCAGCACTTTCCCTAATTGGGCCGGTTGATTTACTTCCCAGTTCTTCTGTGGGGCCAGGCGGATGCGAGCTCCGTTCGCGCCACCGCGCTTGTCGGAGCCGCGGAAGGTCGATGCCGATGCCCACGCGGTCATTACTAGTTCCGAAATGGAAAGACCGGAAGCGAGGATCTTGCCCTTCAGAACAGCAGCGTCTTTGTCGTCGATCAGTTTGTGATCCACTTTGGGAACGGGATCCTGCCAGAGCTGGGGCTCCCTGGGAACCAGCGGGCCGAGATAGCGGGAGATCGGACCCATGTCGCGATGCGTGAGCTTAAACCATGCTTTCGCGAAGGCGTCGGCGAACTCCTCAGGATGATCAAGGAAGCGCTTCGCGATGGGCCCGTAAATCGGGTCCATTCTCAGTGCCAGGTCCGTCGTGAGCATGAAGGGCGCGTGCCGCTTCGATGGATCATGCGCGTCCGGAACCGTGCCTGCTCCGGCTCCGTTTTTCGGAGTCCATTGATGTGCCCCCGCTGGGCTCTTGGTGAGTTCCCATTCGAAGCCGAAGAGGTTTTGCAGATAGTTGTTGCTCCACTTCGTCGGGGTCTGGGTCCATGCGCCTTCCAGCCCACTGGTGATCGTGTGCGCGCCCCGGCCGCTGCCAAATTTATTGTTCCAGCCGAGACCTTGCTCCTCGACATCGGCACCCTCAGGTTCGGGTCCGACATGCTGCGGGGGAGGCGCAGCGCCGTGGGTCTTGCCAAAGGTGTGGCCTCCGGCGATCAGCGCGACGGTCTCCTCATCGTTCATGGCCATGCGGGCGAATGTCTCGCGGATGTCGCGCGCTGCCGCGAATGGATCAGGCTTGCCGTTCGGACCCTCTGGATTCACATAGATCAAACCCATCTGAACGGCGCCGAGAGGACTCGCTAGCTCGCGATCACCGCTATATCGCTCATCGGCCAGCCACTTGCCTTCTGGACCCCAGTAGATGTCCTCTTCGGGCTCCCAAACATCGGGACGTCCGCCGCCGAAACCGAAGGTCTTGAATCCCATCGATTCCAACGCGACGTTGCCGGCGAGGATCATGAGATCGGCCCACGAAATCTTGCGGCCATACTTCTGCTTGATCGGCCAGAGGAGCCGACGCGCTTTGTCCAGATTCGCGTTGTCCGGCCAACTATTCAGAGGGGCAAATCGCTGTGTGCCCGACCCCGCGCCTCCGCGTCCATCTCCGATGCGGTATGTGCCCGCGCTGTGCCAGGCCATACGAATAAAGAATGGACCGTAATGACCGTAATCCGCCGGCCACCAGTCCTGCGATGTAGTCATTAAGGCATGGAGATCGTTGACTACGGCCTGCAAATCGAGAGTCTTGAATTCTTCCCCGTAATTGAACTCGTTGCCCATCGGGTCAGACAGAGGCGAGTTCTGGTGCAGGGACTTCAGACTAAGTTGGTTCGGCCACCAATCTGCATTGGTCTGGGCGCGGCGAGTGCCATGCGCGACGGGGCACTTGGCTTCAGTGGTAGAGGTTTGATCGAGCGTGCGGGTACCAGCCCCGGCTGCGACAGCGAGTTCTTTTTCCATGTCTCTCATCTTCCAGGAAGGAGAGCCATAGGTGAAATATATGTTTCCTATGATTTCGATAGGATTTACATCTAGAACTAATGGCTCAAGGGAAAGCTACGGCATCAAGAGGAGGCAAGATTTGCTCCGCCTGGCGATTTCGGCTCGGAGTCGGTGCCACAGCACATCAGGAGGATGGCCTTTGCGCAAAGCGGGAATCGACTCGACCTGCAGTCACGGCCGACTCGGATACGCAATGGCCGATTCCACGTTCAATTGCCGTGCCTTCCTCATAGTCGTTCCACGTTTCGATCAGTAGAAACGGGATCGGGTGCTCTGGACTGACGTTGCGGTGAAACTCGGTGAGAGTATCCTGAAATGTCTTTCCACAGCGAGTATCGATTTTTCTGTGCGTTCCCCAGTGCGCTTTGGAATCGTCGAATCCAGCCCAGGCACCTGTGACGATAATTTTGTTCGGGTAGTCACGGTTCATCGTCTTATAGAAACGGTCTAAGTACTCCTTGCCCCAATTCCTTCCATCCGGCGACCAGCCTTCCTTACCGGTATCCACCCAAGCGTAGAATCCATCGAAAGCTTGTGGATCTTTGGCGGTATCAAAACGCATGATAAGGAGTGGTGGGACTTCCCACTGCTCCACGTGCCGGCGGACGATCTTCCAATCTGTGCGTGTGCTGTTTGGCCAAATAAAGATGATGGGATGTCCGTTGTAGAGCAGATAGGCATGCGCGTTCGCGGCCTTTGGTCCGATGTATTTGTCGTACGCGTAATCGAAAGCGACGATCGCCTGCTGTGTCGAGTCCTCGGGATCGCCCTTGGGCTCGTCATACATCAGAGCGACCTTAAAGTCTGTATTGGCCGCTGTTTCTTGTAACAAAGCGTAGTTACTATCAAAGTCTTTCCTGTTATTGCCATACCAATCGACGACAAAGGCGTCGATTCCAAACTCCTTCGCTTGCTTTATCTGCTTCTGCAATACCGAAACATCGCTGGACGAGTAACCTACATTGATATGCTCCGGTGAACCAAACCAGGGCTGATAAACAGCCAGCACGGTCGTGGTTTGTTCTGCGCTGGAAATACTTTGACGGATTGCCTTATGGATACTGTAGCGGCCACAACCGCCCAGTAGCAGGATCGTCGTCGCGATTATGAGTGGATAGAGAGGCCGCACACCAGGACTCCAGGTATCAGAAAACCAAGAAGGCCGCATCCTCGTTCATGATTGAGGATAGCTGTTGCTAACTCGCGTACTCAACTGCATCAGCGCCGGAGCCGTAGAAGGAGGCAGCTGTCCTTGAGAGACGATGGGTTAGCGTCATTGGGAACGCATCGGGTCGGCCAATGCTTGAATAAACAAATCCGGCCTTACCCATCTTATCGGGAGAGTAGAGATTGCGTCCGTCAATGATGACAGGAAAGCGAAGCTCTTTCTTCAAGCGATCCAGGTTTAATTCTGCGAATTGCTCCCAATCAGTGAGAATCAACAGGGCGTCGGCGCCATGGGCCGCATCGTAAGCGTCTTCAGCGAAGCGAATCGCCCCACGCAGCATTGTTTTGGCGCGCTCCATTGCGGCTGGGTCGTACGCGGCGATCGTGCAGCCTTCGCGCAACAATGATTGGACAATGTTAACCGCAGGGGACTCACGGATGTCGTCTGTTCCGCCCTTGAACGCCAGGCCGAGAACTGCGAGACGCTTGCCTTTCAGATTCCACAAAGCCCTTCGTACTTTTCGTAGAAAACGCTTCCGCTGAGTCTCATTGATGGTGCGGACCTCCTCAAGAAGACGGAAGTCATATCCGCTTTCAGCCGCCACCGCCTGAAAGGCGGAGATGTCTTTCGGGAAGCACGAGCCGCCGTAGCCGATTCCGGGGCGCAAAAAGCGTTTTCCAATGCGCGAGTCGCTGCCAACCCCTTGCACAACTTGTTCGATATCTGCCCCAACGTGCTCGCAAACGTTAGCAACCGCATTCACAAATGAGATCTTCATCGCCAGAAATGCATTCGAGGCATGCTTGATCAGTTCTGCGCTCTTGGCGCTCGTTGCGATCAATCGTGGCGATGGGTTGCCATTCCCAGAATGGAGCCGCGCCGTCGGGCTTTCATAATATCTTCCGGACGTAAGAGGGAAATAGATCTCTTGAAGCACTCTTTGAGCGCGTGGAGAATCAGCGCCGATAACGATGCGATCGGGGAACAGGAAATCTCTCACAGCCGTCCCTTCTCGCAGGAATTCCGGATTTGAAGCAACATCAAACAGCTCATGAGGAGCACCGTTTAACACCATCACACGACGAACCCATTCATTCGTGTAAACCGGCACGGTGCTCTTCTCGACGATTACTTTGTATTCATCGATAGCGCCGGCGATCCCGCAGGCCACTTGCTCTATGTAGGAAAGATCAGCATTCCCGTCCTCGGTTGGAGGAGTGCCGACGGCAATAAAAATCGCCTTGGAAGCGGAAACCGCCGCAGGCAAATCATCGGTAAACGAAAGGCGCGTTCCCGAATGAGTAGTGATCAGCTCTGGAAGCGAGTTCTCGTGAATCGGAACATTACCGTTTTTCAGCTCCGCGAGTTTGCCGAGATCGTTGTCGACCAGGATGACATCGTGCCCAATTTCGGCAAAACAAGCTCCCGCAACCAGTCCCACATATCCAGACCCTACTACCGTTATGCGCATTTGTTGACCTGCAGCGTGATGTGTAATCGTGTCCAGCAGCCGCTCTGCCTAATGTTGATGCTTTTGTAAACATCCTGTGTTGCCACCGTTTGCTTCAGGCGAAATGTTTCCAAGCTCCACGATTGAAGACCGTTGTGGCACAGGCGATGAGAGAATTCAAGAACCAGCACAAGTGCTTCAGCGAGGATATGTGGCGTTGTCGCGAATGCGCCTATGGTCGAGCATCAGATCTGCAATTCCGGCCGCTTTGCCAGACCTCTGTACGAAGCAATGAGTTCGGGCTCTAGCATTCCTACATTGGAACGTACGCAAGGCCTCTACGCTGCAGCGGGAGTCGTAACAACGCTCGCAGCCGGAGCAGCGGCGCTCGGTTGTGTCGCGGTCTCCGGCATAACAGATTTCTGGACAGCTATTGGAGCGTATTCCCGCACAAGATAGGGAGTGTCGGCCGATGAGCTGCGCAAAATGTTGTTGATTACAAAAAGAGGCCGCGCTCGAACTTCGTCATAGATTCTGCCAATGTATTCCCCTACGAAGCCAGTGCAGGTGAGTTGGAGACCTGCCACAAACATGAAGACCGTCAAAACGATTGCATACTC
Source organism: Terriglobales bacterium (assembly GCA_035764005.1). NCBI lineage: Bacteria > Pseudomonadati > Acidobacteriota > Terriglobia > Terriglobales > Terriglobales bacterium. Next base: position 57,418 of record DASTZZ010000063.1, on the reverse strand, counting down.
AAACCACGATTGCGTTCGCATGGTGGATGAGAAGCATGCGAGTAGCAGGGCAGCGCCAACACCGCTGGCAAGCACGAGCAGGAGAGTTCCACTGATCAACGCTAACTGCAGAGGCTTACAGCTGAAGCTGTAAATAGCATCGAAGGCGTACCGAAGCAGTTTTTTCCATGTGTATTTCGCAACTCCAGCGTGTCGGGCGAGGCGATCGTAATAAATCGTCTCAGTTCGGAAGCCCACGAACGTCTTCAGTCCGGGCAGGTAACGATTGCGCTCCGGCATGGAAAGGATCTGGTCGGCTACCTTGCGATCAATCAGGCCGAAAATGCCTGAGTTCATCGGAATTGGGCAATCTGCGATTTTGCCAAGCAGCTTGTAGAACAGCGGATACAAGAACTGTTTGATTCCAGCCTCTCGTCGTGATCTCCGCTCAGCGAGTACAACCTGCGCGCCGGCGTACCAGCACTCGATCATGCGAGGAATGACTGAGGGATGGTCTTGCAAGTCTCCGTCCATGGTAACAATCGCATCACCTCTGGCGACCTGCAGACCCGCCGATAGTGCTCCCTGATGCCCCCAATTTCGGGAGAGATCTACGATCACAACATGAGGATCGAGAGTTTGCTGTTGGCGCAGCAAAAACAGAGAATTATCTTCGCTGCCGTCATTCACATATACGACTTCCCACTCTTGGCCAATGGAATTCATGGCCTCCTGCATGGCCTGGTGAAGCGCAACAATGGTCTCTTGCTCGTTGTAGATAGGAACGACAACAGAGATCATGAAATCCCTTCCTCCCAATTGTTCCTCTAAGCGCGCAGCATTCCACATACCTGAATGCTTACCACCTGTCCCGCCGGATTGCGCCTTCCAGCAGCACAGGGGATGATGTTGTGGATGCTGGAGGAACTCGCGAATGTTGCCATATGAGTAATCGCTGGGCGCAGAAAAGTGTTACCAGTTTGCAACGTTTTCGCGGCTAAGGTGGTATTTCAGGTGTCGGCAGGCAGATGTTTGTGAGCGAAACCAGGGCGCTGACAATCAGGAAAGTGGAACTTCCTGCAATACGCGCACTACCCAGCGATCTTGGGCAGGAGTCATCAGAATCAAGTAGCGTTTGTTGATTTTCCCGGTGTGAATTACCCGGCTTGAACGCAGGACCTTCATCTCGAGCTGCACGTTGTCATACAAAAGAAGGGCGGCGCCGTCGGAGGGATAAAAGACTGCTTGCAGCTTGTGGGATATGTCTCTGTAACGGATCTGAATCCCGGTCTGCGACTCGTCATCGACCAATCGCCGGAATTTGTCATGGGCAACGCCCACCCAGTATTGGTCAAGCAGCTTTGGATCTCTCTCTTCGAGAGCCATGGATAAAACTTGCCATGCCTTCACATAATCTCTAGGGATCGACTGCTGTAAGGTGGGCTCCAATTGTCGCGGCCCGGCGCCGCTTATCGAGAGCTCCACACTTGGCGCACAAACAGCAGGAGCCCCGGCGCAAACGATGCTTACTAGTAGAAGAACTTTTGTGCGCGCGTGGCGAAAACAAATCACGGTGCGGCCCTCAATCGAATTTCTTTCCCCAGTGCTACACCGGAAGCGGCTGAGATTCGAACCTCGCCGCTGGCGGGTAAGTCGACCTGCGCGATTCCTTTTTTCACACTCACGTCGACGGTGGTGCGGCCTTGCTTATCCCATCCAGTAAATGTGACGACAGTGCCGTCGGGAACGAGGTTGCCTGAACAGTCTTTCACCGGGGCAGTCTGGACCCTGATCCTCCCGCTGTTGAGCGGCTCGGCGTGGATTTGCAACGTGCACGGCTCATCGGCGACGACTCTCACGACGCGAGTGGTTCGCACCCCTCCGGTGGCCGCCTCAAACCTGAGGAGTCCTTCCTTTGCGGGAGAATCCAGACTGACAGAGGCAACACCGCTACGGCTTGATGCTTGACGGTCAATCGTTCCTGCTTGAGCTCCTGACAGCTTGAAATCTACGACCAAAGACTGCGAGATTAGATTGTCATAACTATCAAATGCATACACGGCTCCCGTGATACCGGATTTCTGGGCAACAGGAGCGCGCGAAGGATGTGTGACAAAGCTCAGATGGGCAGGCGGACCGGGTGAGACGAAAAACTTTTTCGCGATTTCTCCAGCGCCGCTTGTCAGTATTAACGTGTACTCGCCTGCATCGGCGAGGTCATCGCCGGCAAGCTCGAAGGTTCTTCCCAGAACGATCGATTTTGAGACGAGATGGCTGGGTGCGACGAGGAGAGCGGTCGCGTCGCCACTTCCAGAGGTTTCGATTGAAATCTTGTCGCCGGCGACAGCTCGTTGAGGAACAATCATGTCCGCCGCCAAAGCCCAGTTGGCAGTTCCGACAATGCAGGCGAGAAGGGCGGTTCTTAGCTTTCTCATTGGAACCGCCTGCTGATGAAGTAGTTTGCAATGATGCGATAGTTCGAAAGGTCTCTCGGCGCATCACTTCGCAGTGGGATGCTGACGGGCATTGGAACCTGCGGCAACAAAGCGTGGGGAACATATGCATCGCTTACCCAAAACAGCTTTCCATTGTCATCGTAGGTTGTGAGTATTAGATGTGGCACGTTGATGATGCGGCCACCTTCGTTCACGAGATCTCCCGTCAACACAGGTTGTCCGGTCGAGTTGGTCGTGATCCGCTGATTCGTGACTCCAATCGTCGGGTCTGCGCTGGTGGAGATCAGCAGCGAGCCAGTCCGCATACGAATGTTTTTCACTTGCTGCAGCGAAACTCCAGGAAAGTCAATGCGGAATGGTGAGACCGCTTTGGGAAGGAGGACATGATTGATCTTATCGAAACTGCTCTCCTCACCAAGAAGCTTGTCGTTATCTCCGAACAGCTTTGCCTCCACTGAGACGAATGACGGAACAGTATCTTCATTTTCGATCTCGCCCATCACCACTGCAGATCCTTCATATTCGGCGGTGTTCATCGCAATCACGCGCACGCGGGGTGCATCGGCCTCCTGCGTGCCCCAATCGTCTCGGGGACCTCTACGAATCACCTCCCATTGCAAGTTGGTAATCGGGATTACTTGTGGCGGTGCGCTCTTAGCCGGGTTTGGCTGCCACTTAACGCGCCACTGACCATCATTGCGCACCAGCTTCAGATCGCGAAGCTCGTGAAACGGTCCTACTGGAGTGGACCAGGTTAAAGAGGCGCGAACTGCCGCATCGTTATCACTCTGATGGAGAACTTCGGTGTCTGCCGATTGCAATGTTGCCCAGTTCAACAGATCGTTGTTATCGCCGCTCAGATCAGTGGCGAACTGCTGCTCGGTAACCTCTGACTTGTTGGCGACGAAGTTATACGCGGCTTCGTAGTTTCGAGCTTGTACAGCGGTTATCAGCTGATGCGTAACTGAGTCGGGCGAATTCTCGTTCCCAGATCCGGAATGTACAAGGCCGGATGCCAGCGCTCCGAACGTAAACACCACAAAAAGTGCTCCGAACACGGGGGATAATCTGGCGCGGCGCCGCGCGCCAGCGTAGGTATCTTCTTCGAGCGTGAATACGACGGGGGTCTTAGCGCGCTCAGGCAGCATGACGATCAAAATGATGGCGAGAAAGCTGCACCCTACCGGCAGAGTGCCCCATAAGATTCCCTGCAGGCTTGTAGGAATCGCCTTCGGATCGATGATCACCGGCTTTGCCGGGGGCACATCATCCTTCGACCAAAGCGTTATCAATCCATTGTCGTATTCTTCGGTCGGGCGCCAGCCGGCGAATGACAACAACGGCTCATACCAGCGATCGCGCACGAAGATAAAGCGCAGCCCATATCTATCTGCATGTTTAAGTATCGCCAGCAGTGAGTTCATGCCGGCGGTTCCGAAATATTTCGCGCTGTTAAGTTGCGCTCCTCCGTAGCTTGTTAATTCCGGCAGCAGACGCGCCGAGTTGTAATCTCCGTCCACTGTTTCTGCTTTCGCGTAGGTGTTGACGCGTGACATCTCCTGTCCAAATCCGAGGGTGATGTACCGGAACTCGCTATGGTTTTCGCGATTGAGAAAGTCAATCACCGGCTGCACATCGAAAGCTGTTCCGGCCGCGATCGGATGGAACGTTGTCCAGGCCACCGCCATGGCGCAGGTCGCCGCAGCTGCAGAGAACAGCGCAATCATCGCCTTACGTCTGTACTTATCGATGAGCGCCTCCGCCGCCAGCCCGGCGAAGGGAAGCGCCATTACGCAGCCCCAAAGCGTGAATCGCTCATACGTGAGAATTTCGAACAGTCTGCCGAGCACTAATTTGGGCAATGGAGTCGTGCCGCCAAGACTGAGAATTAAAGTAAGCCAGAAACCAACGAACAGTGGACGCAGCCGGCGCCGTGTTGATCCGTAATAAAAGGTCCACGGGAGGGCGAGGATCAGCGCGCCATAAGGGATGATGAAGTAATTAATTCCCCATTCGGGATTGAGCAAGTAGTTCAACCGGCTCTGGTGGAAGATCGGCACCTGCTTGACGGGATTGTGCAGGACTGCGGCGAAAAACGGATACAGCACAATGCCGATCAGGATCATGGCGAGTACGGCGAAGACGACGGCACGCACGATCACCACTCTTGCCGATGCCCTTTGCCCCGGGGCCGCATCAGTCTGACCGTCGACAACAGCCAACCAGATCACGGGAATCGCAAACAAAGGCGAGCCCAAAACTAGTGTTATGTGGTGCGCCGCAGCCGCAGCTGCGCCCACTGTGAGTCCCTTCAGCAGTGATGGGACGCTGCCACGCCGAATCCAAAAATACAGGTAGGGAATTGCATTCAGATACAGCGCCGCAGAAGCGGTAGTTGAAAGTTGTCCCGCCTGATACACGAGAAACGAGAGGGAACCGAGAAAGACGCTGCCTAAAGCAGCAAAGCTGGCTGCCCGCTCGTTTACCCAAAGCTTCGAATAGCGATAAACACCGACCGGAACTAGCAAAATGATGACGAACTGCACTGCCAGGTACGCGAGATTTAAGCCGAGGACATGCGAGAACAGTGCGATCCACTGGTGCGGCAGCGGAGGATACATCGTCTGTGAGAATCCCGCATACCAATGTGTGTTCCAAGGATCGAACCAGTGCCGGGCATAATGGGCTGCGAAAAAGATGTGGTAATTCGCGTCATACGACCGAAGCGGCAGCTCCATCAGAATTAACGGGAGATGGACGGCCACAGCCGCAAGAAGAATAAACGCGAGCGGAATTGGCTTGGCGTGGCTACTGAGAGTCGCCGGGTCTTCAACGTAGGCATGAGAACGACTCTCACGAGGAATTTGAATGGAGTGGGCCACGAATTTTCGATTCCCGAACTGCTGGCCTGAGTTGTCTTGCAATGCGCCATCAAGTTTCACTGCAAAAACACACGAACTCCTTCAAACCCATCGAAGGAAAGAAGATGTGACGCTATCGTGACACCAGCCGGTGTCTTGGAAATCGGCTTTCTCACCCCCACAAATCCAGCAGTTCAGACGACCAGCTTGGCGAAATCGGCATCTTTGATTGTGAGACTGAGTGTCTCTCGCGTGCACAACGCTTGCAGCATCCATGATTTTAAGATTTTGTTGTCGCTTGCTTCTGCTCCCCGGCACGCTGATGCTGCTGGTTTCGTTCGCGCATGCGCAGACGGTCGAAATTGACGGACAACGAGTAGAACTGAGCCCGAAAGCTCCCAAGGCATCTGTGCCCCGCTCCGCGTCTCGTTCTAGCGGCGCGAATTCGACTGCCAATACGGTTTTCGGATGGGGATCGAATATCGGCGTAGCCCGAGAGACTCGCGCGGCGGGTCAAGCGCTCAAATCGGGAAATTTTTCCGAAGCACTTTTTTTTGCGCAGCAGGCGGCGAATTCTTCTTCGCGTGATCCCAACTCCTGGTTCCTGTTGGGATATGCAGCGCGGCTTGCCGAACGCACGCAGCTTTCCATTGACGCCTACAATCACGGCCTTCAGCTTCAACCTGGATCTATCGACGGACTTTCCGGTTTGGCGCAGACCTATATCAAAGCCGGCAATACCGAGGAAGCCAAGAGGCTGCTTGTGCGGATTCTAGCTGCCGCTCCCAAGCGGGAGAACGAGCTATTGATGGCCGGCGAATTGTTCCTGCAGTCCGGGGATGGCGAGCAAGCACTTTCTTTTCTGCGGCGCGCGGAGTCAATGCATCAGTCGCCGCGTACCGAAATTCTGACTGCTACCGCATTCATGCGTCTGAAAAAGCCTGATGGCGCGCGCGCCATGCTCGAGCGAGCGAAATCGCATGCGGCGGGCTCACCGGAGGTCGCTCGCGCGTTTGCCGCATACTATCGTGAAGCCAGGAACTATCCCGCTGCCATACAGGCGCTCTCCGCAATTCCAAATAAGAGTGCTGACCTGATCGCCGAACTTGCGTGGACGTACCAACTAAGCGGTGACAACCTAAAATCCGCGCAAACGTACTCTCTCGCTGCCGACGCCGACCCGAAGAACGTTCATTATCAACTGGAAACGGCATCAGCCTGGCTTGCTCTAGACAAAATTGAGACGGCGACTCGTTACTTGGACCGCGTAGCCCGGCTCAATCCCAATCACTACCGCCTCCACGCCATTCGCGCCGAGATTGCGAGAACCCAGGGACGGGATATGGAAGCCATGCACGAGTATGAGCTTGCTCTCGCCAATCTTCCCGAATCGGTGCCGGAAGGCCCCTTATATCCGCTGGAACTGCGGATGAGTCTCGCCAATTTGTACGAGAGCGCGAAGGACGACCCCTCCCGCAAACAGCAAATGGACCTGGCATGGAATTCCATTTTGAAATTGGACATCCAGGGAGCTGATCGCCCCGAGTTTCTGCGGCTGCGTGCGGCCATACAGGCTGGTCGCGGCGAGGCTGCCGGCGCCGAACACGATTACAAGGAGGCACTCGTACTCGCTCCCAAAAATTCCCAAATCCTGCTGGGCTATGCAGCGCTCCTCTGGCGGATTGATCGCAAGACGGATGCTCGGCAAATGTTCGCGGCAGTCCTAAAAGTGGACGGCAAAAACAGATACGCCATGATGTCTCTGGGCTATCTTGCCCGAGATTTCCGAGAGAATCGTGAGGCCGAGCGGTACTTCAATCGAGTGGCATCGCTGTATCCCAAAGATTACGAGCCTTACCTAGCGCTCGGCGATCTCTACGTAGCGGAACGAAAGTATGAAGCTGCAGAGAGCAATTACGAAACCGCGTACAAATTGTCGCCCGGCATGGCGCTCATCGTGGCTGGAGGAGCTAACAACGGAATCGAGTGGCACAGATTGGATCTCGCAGGCGCTTGGCTTAACCGAGCGGTCGGAGCCATGAACGACGAACCCCACGTGATGCGCGAACGTGAGCGCTATCTGACGTGGACGGGCAAGTACGAAGAATCGGCGGCCATCGGCCGCAAAGTGATTCAGTTCCTGCCTAACGATCGCGATGCTGCAGTCTATCTCGGGTATGACCTTTATAACCTCGGGCGTTATGACGAACTGCTGCAGCTCACTTCGAAATACGAAGTCATATTGCCAAAGGAAGCTAATTTCCCTTTGCTTTCAGGGTACGTGAAAAAACACCGCGAACTGCTTCCTCAAGCCATCGACGATTTCACGCGTGCGATGCAGCGCGATCCCCAAATGGTAGAAGCCTATGTGAACCGCGGCTATGTGCTCAACGACATGCAGAATGCCGAACAGGCAGCAGAGGACTTCAATCGTGCGCTGAAGTTATCGCCGAATGATGGCGTAGCCCATTTGGGCATTGCGTTTTCCTATCTCGAGCTGCGACGTCCCAAACTGACACTCGATCACGCCGAAAAAGCGCGCCAGCTAATGGGAGATTCTGCTCCCACACACCTGGCGATGGCGGGGGCTTATCGCCAGCAGCAGCTTTTCGGCAGAGCCGCTGACGAATATCGGGCGGCGCTGAAGCTCGCTCCCACAGATCAGACCCTTCACCTCGCACTCGCCGATGTCCTTTTCCACGAGCATCGTTACAACGACGCGGCGGATGAATACAAGGAAGCGCTGGCTGCGTCCCCTGAGGATCCATTCCTGTACGCGCAGCTTGCCAATACCTACGCGCACCTGCGAAACCGCGAGCTGACGTACCAGTATGTGTCCGCCGCGGAACAGGAAGGTGCGGAAGACTCGTCTGTATTGCAAGCAACAGCCGGAGCTCTACTCTCGCTGGGCGATCGCGATGCTGCTCTCGAGCGCTTTCAACACGCTCTTGATTTACCCGATGCTGATCGCTTCTCGATCCGATTGGGGCTCGCTGAACTCTTCGTGATAGACGGGCGCTTCGAGGAAGCACGCCAGCAACTCGGTCTCGGTTTAGCCGAAGCTCGGATTGGCGACACACAGCCGATCACAGCCGAGCAGTTCGCTCAAGCCGCGAGTCTGCTGCTAAGCATGCATGATTTCGATACTTCGCGCCGCCTCTATAAAGCGGCCGAAAATGCCGGCGCCGACGCTCGCGTCATAGCCGTGGGTGTGGCGAACACGTATCTCGCCGAAGGACTCACACAAAAAGCAAAATCACAGTTGCTGGCGCTCGGCAATCCCGCAGACCTGCAAGAAAACTATGACTATCAGCTGGCCATGGCGAATGTCTTCCGCCAGGAAGGGAACAGCGCGATGGCGCTCTCCGCGATGAGCCGAGCTTCAGCTCTGGTGGCCGATGACGAAACGGTTCGCCGCGATGAATTGGATGTGGCCGCACAAGCGGGACTGCCGGTAAAGGGAGGATTCAACGTAATATCCGATTCGTCATTCTCGCCGATCTTCGAGGATGCAACCATCTATCAGCTTGACGCTCGGATGTTCGGCGTCTCCAATCCCAGTCAGCTCCCAACGCCGCGTTACTCGTACGAGAGTCGCAGTACCGCATACTTTCGCGCGCAACCTGAGGCATTCCCACTGATCACGGGCATTGTCGAAGAGCGAAACGCACGCGGCGAGGTTTCTTTCCCGAGCGCCAACACGATTCTGAATCGCGACACCTACGACACCACCTTCAACTCGACCTTGAATCCAGTGCTGCACATCGGGTCGACAAAACTGCATCTTAGCGCCGGGTTGCAGTTCACCGTTCGCCGGGACAAAGCCTCTCCTACTGAATTAAATCAGGATCTCTTTCGTCAGTTCGTCTATCTGACGACGAGCCCAATTTCCAATTGGCTGGAAGTCAGCGGCGATCTGATTCATGAAGCTGGCCCGTTTACTCTCCAGCCCGATAGTTCCAAGGACGATGCCGCGCATCTGCGCTTCCGTGTTGGCCGGCCATGGGGAAAAACTGCTCTGATTACCGGTTACGGCATACGCGACCTGCAACTTCATCCAAGTATCCGCGAATACTTCTCGACCAATGCATATGGCGGAATTGAACACACATTCAGTAGGAACTGGAAAGCAACCGGCCTCGCGGAACTCATCAGGTCCTGGCGAGTGCAAGACACAACTTACGCAATCGCGCAGGCGGTGCGACCATCGCTGGAAGTGGAATATCGGCGTAACAGCCGTTGGAGTTTTGACGGCTCCTTTGCTATGACGCGCGGGTTTGGAATGCATAACTACGACAATGTCGAAGGCGGATTTCTTCTTTCATATACCAAACCATGGCGTGGGAGAGATGCAGTATTACCGGATACGACAGTGGATTATCCGCTGCGCTTCTCAATCGGAGTTCGCACCCAGAGTTTTTATGACTTTGGAGCAGGAGCGCACAACACGATTGTGCCCGTATTTCGAATCAGTTTGTTTTAGCGCGGCACTAATGTGGAATTAGGAAAATACCAACCGAACCTGGGGACTCGATGAAAATCTGTTACGTGAGCACCTTTCCTCCAAGCGAGAGAATGCTGAATGAATATGCGTTTCACATCGTCAGAACGGTTAAAGACGATGCTTCGAACAGCATCACAGTTCTGGCCGACGAGCAGCAAGGCCCAGTTCGGGAACTTGACGGATTCAATGTAGTCCGCACCTGGCAGTTCAACAGCCTTTCCAACCCGTTTCGAATTCTTGCCAAGGTTCGCGAGCTCAAGCCGGACGTAGTCTGGTTCAATCTTTTGTTTGCAACGTTTGGGAATCAACTAAATCCAGCCGCGGCATTTTCGGGTTTGCTCGCGCCAGCGCTCGTACGTACCGCTGGATATCAGACTCACATCACTTTGCATCACCTGATGGACCACGTAAACCTCGAGGACGCGGGTGTGCGCAACCAATTTCTCTATCGACTCGCCGGGTGGGCGGCAACTAAGGCGCTGCTTCAGGCAGATTCCGTGACCGTTCTTTTGCCAGGTTATCGGAGAACCTTAGTCGAGAAGTACAAAGCTAAAAATGCTTATTTCAGTCCACATGGCATCTTCTGCTCGCGTCCCGAGCCACCTACTATGGAACGACGCGGCAATCCGGAACACCGCCTTCTCGCACTCGGACACTGGGGTACCTACAAGCGCCTTGAGATGCTAATGGACACCTTTCCTCAGATTGCCGCTAAAATTCCCAATGCAAAACTGATCGTAGCGGGCTGCGATCATCCCATCACTCCGGGATACATCGAATCCATCGCGCAGAAGTATCGACATGATTCCCGCATCGAGTTTGCTGGATACATTCCTGAAGAGCAGATTCCAGAGCTATTCCGGACTACCTCTCTGTTGCTGATGCCGTATTCTTCCTCGACCGGATCGAGCGGAGTTGCTCATCAGGCAGCCGAGTACGGGGTGCCGATTGTCTGCGCTGATCTACCCGAGTTCCGTGAGATGGGGGAACAAGAGGGACTGGCAATTCAGTTCTACGATGCAAACAACAGCTCTTCTTTTGTTGATAGCGTCGTCGACCTGCTCAATTCGCGCTCGCGTCTAGAAGAAATGTCCCGCAGAAATTATCACGCGGCAGAGCGCATGACGTTACCCTTCATTGTCCAAGGCTATCTTGAGCTCTTCAGGAACAGCATGCGAAAGAACAGTCGAACACGCGGGTTCGCGGAACCTGCCGTAGTCCGATCCCCAGGCGTCGCTCCTTCTGAGTCAGACACCACGGCGCAGGCATTCGATTAGCGGTTCAAGAATCGATCTGCGCCTCTCTCCGCAAAGATTCCGATGCGAAACAGGATGTGCCCTCCCAACGGAGGGCACGGTTCCGCTAAAGTTGGTTGTCAACGCGCATCTCCCCCGGCCTTCAAGGCCGATAAGAGACTGCGTTGGAGATCTGATTGCGCAACGATGGTTTGCCAACTGCTTTCACGTAGAACGTGTATGCAGCATGCTGAAACTTAAATCGAGACAAATCCAGCGTGCGCGTCCCGGCAGGAACATCGCCTAGGCTGCTGAGATTGGTACCGTCTTGGGAAACAAAAATGGTGTAGTGGTCTATTGTGTTTTCCTGGCCGTTGATGCTCCAGGCGAGCGTCGAGCCGCTGACCTGTGCCGAAACGCTGAGACAGTTGTCGATCCCAGTCTCGATCGCGGTCCCTTCTTCGTAATCGTTCCACGTGACAACCTGCATGTAAGGAAGGGGCTGGGAGGATGAATAGTACTTATTCGCCATGGCGAAGGTATTCAGCCACTCTTGGCCGCACTGCTGATCAAGAAAACGATTTTGCCCCCACGCAGCAAGGGAGTCGTTGAAGCCTTTGCTTACGAAACCGTAGGTGGGCTTATTTAGCGCCAGAGCATTGGAATAGAAGTAGTCCTCATACGCTGGCGGCTGATCCGGACCCCATGCATAAGCGCCGCTGGATCCTGTTGCGCTAAAGCCGCTCACATTGCGAAAGATGAAAGCAGGTCCACCCTGCACGCCGGCAAGCACCGCGTTCCAATCTATGGGAAATGTCTCAAGACCAAAAGGAAACACGACGGGCTTTCCGTTCAGGCGCATATAGTTGGGCGAGGTAAAGTACGTGCTCGCCGCATAATTGAGGTCGGCGATGAGTTTGGCTGTAGGATCGGCTACGCCGGTGTACGCCCCCGAATCCGGCATCAGCGCGAACTGAAAACCGGGATGCTGCTCCACCTCTTTCATCAGTCCTTGCGTAGGTTGATCGAGGGATGCTGCTGAGTACCAATCGACAATCACCCCGTCGATACCGCGACTCACCATATCAGTCACCTGGCGCTGAAGTTCGTTTGGATCGCCAGATGAGTAGCCGACATTGATGTGACTCGCATTTCCCCACCACGGCACCCAATTTGCGTAAATCTTCGTGGCCGAACCTGCATACAACAACGAGCGTATTGGCGCCTTGGAAACATTGCCGGCAGCGATATTGCCGTTGGTAGTGCCGACAAATGTGTCGGCTGTGCTCGTGTTGTTCCCAGTTTCAACAGCAAGCGTGGTGGTGGGGGTTGGGAGGCCCACTGTCGGAGTAGTCGAAGAGCCAGAACTGCTGGAATCGGTGGTCGATGATGTTGTATTTGGGGAGGAAAGCGCGTTAGAAGCCGCTCCCGACCCACAGCCGGTGAGCCAGATACCCAGGACGAAAATAGCTGCTGCCTTCCCGATTACCCATAAACGCAAATCAAGACTCCTGGCCGGAAGTGCCGACCGAGGGTCACAGTATTAGTTCCAATGGGTTACATCGATTGACTGAACACCCTACTACCATCGGAAATAACCCCGTACGGGGAAATAGGGGATTCGCCTGCCAAGGATGTGAAGCACATAAGCTGAACGACGGGATAAGGGCTGCTTTTTTGATCGGTCAACGATCCTGAGCTGATTTGCAGATTCGCTCAGGATTACTCCCGTAACCTCCGCCTGAGTTCGAATGTAATTTTCGAGCTGATGAATTACACGCGTACCGGATTCTCGATGTACCTTTTGGATAGCAAAGCAGGCGCGCATTATGCAGGCCACAGCCCTACTCGTATCCGACGACCTGATTCTGCGCAGCGAGATAAAGCCAGTGCTGTACGAGGCCAGTATTGCCTGTCAGTGTTGTGAGATTACGAGCTTTGATCGTGTAATTTCACGCGGCAAGGTTGAATGTATTTTGCTCGACATCTGTGATCCGGCGAAGTTTTCGGATGTGATAACGAAGCTGAGAGCTGAAAAATTCAATCGCTATGCCATCGTTCTGGCGCTTGCTGACGATGCGCACCGAGCGGCTCTGTCCAAGATTTCAGGTGTGAACTTCTTCATTTCCAAGTCTGCGCAGCTCTTGCCCGAATTGAGGCAAGCGCTTAATTCGGCGCGCGCACTGATCATGCATGAAAAGCGCCGTTATTGTCGTCATCCAGTCGATCTAGTTGCGGAAGTGTTCTGCAACGGACAAGCTGCGCGCGTCAAAATGATTGACCTGAGTGCTCGAGGAGCGTGCCTTGACTGCAATGGTATCCCGGTGAACAAGACGTTGCAGCTTGCGTTTGTTCTCCCCGGAATGAGCCAGAGACTCGAAATCGGTGCGACCGTGGCATGGACAAAAGGTACGACAGTTGGAGCTGAATTTACGAGTGTAACCGGCGACTCCGACAGAGCTCTGAAGGCGTGGTTGCGAGAGAGAGAAGCTGAATCTCCGGCTCTTTCTTGGCGTTAACACCTGCCCTCGACAGGGCAGCCCTGTTGTATTCCTCCCAGGAGCGATTCCGAGCCCCAAGGCACGGCTCGGGAAAATTCCGCTTTTTAATTGAATCTGCACGTTGTTAGTGGCAAGTCCTTGTGATCTCACCGCATTCCCTCCGCGTTACCTCCGGAAGCGGAGAAGTTACCCGGCGCCAAATGAAACGAGTACTCGGGTAATGCGCAGGCACCCATAAACGTAAGCGTCTTCGCAGAGACCTCGACCAGGCCGCCCTCGAACGCTACGGTACGTGACTCGCTCAATAAATATGGGGCGTCTGCGGACAATTTCTTACCTTCGTAACTTGTTTGCCATGAGTGACTTTGAGACGATGACCCGACGGTAAATGCATCCGTGTTGCCGATGAGACTCGGAGCCCTCCCCTCGATTCGGCTGCCCTGGTTGGTGTCAACGCCTAGGCTGCCTGCGTCGGAAATGAACGGATTGGCTCAGCGGCGCGGAGAGTTGGGGAGACTTCGAGGATGGCCACAGCAGTACCAGATCAACTCGTAGATGCAAGTTCGCACATTTCCGACGTCTATGCTGGCTATGGCGTTCAGATGAACGCCCTGTCAGTAGAGGAACTGTTTGAACTGTATGAGCGCTCAGGATTTCTATATCCGGAGAAAGCAGCACGTCTCCGCCCCCACATTGCAAAGATAAAAGATAACTGGCGTCGCATGCTGGCCTCTGAGGATGCTCTCGTCTCGGTTCTCACGGCTGGTGATTCGTACCATGGCACGGCGTCGCTCACGGTGTGGCGAACTGCGCAGCGCGGTTCGACGCTGCAGCATTTGGTCAGTGAAAACAATCCTTTCGCTTCGCGCGCGGTGATGCTCGCCTCCGGTGCCGCAAGCATGGCGAACCGGAACGAAGATTCTGGACAGAACTGGTTTCGTCCGCAAAATCGATTTCCCGCTCGGGTATTTGGATCGGTGGTCGAGGCGGTGGGTCCGGCTCGCTCCTCCGTACAGCGACTCAGCTACTTTGCCTTATCGCGCACCCTCTCATATGTCCCGAACCCGGACGTCTATGTCGCCGCCTACGAAGGGCAGCAGAAGGCAACTTTGTGCGCACTCGCCGCGGCCGTCCGTGGACAAATCTATGTCGTTGCTGAGGGCTTGGCCGGAGACGTGGAGTTTGCCGGTATCAATCAACTCTATCGTCGCGTCGGTCTTCGCAGGACAAGACACGTTTGGCTCGCATATCGAACTCGTACTCAGGAAGTTCTTGGGGCAGTCATCGCCTATCGTGGACCGTTGGGAGTGAATTTCAGTTACCTTGAGAATCGCTGCGATCTTCTGATCAGTCATAAAGTTTCCCAGACTGAGACTACTGCTGTTGCACGTGCGCTGCTGCGCGCCGCTGTTGGTGCGTATCAGGACTTCGAACTCGAAGAAATCCCGTTGATCGCCGACGATCACTCGGCCCAGGCATGCCGTCAGTTAGGAGCAGAGTTCCTGCGCCATTACTGCCAGGGAATTTGGCTAAAGGATGGGTGCTCGGCCTTTTATCACCATATCGACGGTTTCTACTCGCGCTTGCTGCAGCGAGCGGAAAAACAGAGCGTGCGAGAAGCGCTTGTGGGAAGTCGCCAATGACGAATACCGCATACGCAGTTGACTACATCATGGATGATCCACGCGAGGCGATGCGCCTCGAGATGAAAGTGGATCCAGTTGCATGGGTGGATAAGTATGTAGCCGATCGTGTTGCTCCCGGTTCTGAAGTCCTTTCAGTAGGCTGTGGCCCGGGATTAATGCTTGGTGAAATTTCCAAGCTCGATCGCTCGATTCGTGGAACAGGAATTGATATCAGTGCTAGTCGCGTGCAGGCCGCGAAGCAGAAGAATGCCGGCAACCGACAACTGAAGTTCGTGTGCGGTGATGCTCATGAAATGCAGTTTGCTCGGAACAGTTTCGATTTTGTCTATTCCCGCATGCTTTTTCAGTACTTACAAAAGAAAGAGCAGGCAATGGATGAGATCGTTCGTGTCTGCCGGCCAGGCGGCACTGTTTTACTGCAGGATCTCGACGGGCAGCTCTTGTGGAATTATCCCGAAGAACCCGCTCTCCAGAGTGCTCTTGAGCAAGTGCTCGGAACCCTTGGCAAGACTGGCTTTGACCCATTCGTAGGTAGAAAACTCTTTCGTCTGGCGCAACGCGCAGGTCTCGAAAATCTGAAAGTCCAGGTGGAGTGCTATCACCTGATTGCCGGCGAACCTTCTCCTGCAATTCTGGAACAGTGGAAGCTAAAACTGGATATCGCTCTACCCCAAATCACTCATGTCCTGGGAAGCGAACGCAAAGCCCGGGAACAGGTTGACAGATTCATCGAGTACCTTTCGCGACCTGACACTCTCACTTATTCCAATGTGTTTACCGTGACCGGAGAGAAACCATTTTTAGAGTCGTACCCGCAAAAGGCCCCAATTAAAGCATGAAGGGACAGTAACTATGTCATCCGCCAACCCCCAAACCGTTCGATTCATGAGACAGGTGCTTGCACTTGTGCTGCTGTTTACGACCAGCACGTTTGCGGCGCCGCAGCAGAGCGATCTTCCTGACGTCACCGCCATGAGCATGGAAGATCTCATGAATATGCAGGTCACCTCAGTCTCCAAGAGGAGCCAGAAACTAGCCGACGCGGCAGCCGCTGTGTTCGTAATCACACAAGACGACATCCGTCGCTCCGGCGCGACCAGCATACCCGAAGCATTGCGAATGGTGCCTGGAATTCAGGTGGCCCGCATCGACGAAAACAAGTGGGCAATCGCCTCGCGCGGATTCAACGGACGCTTCGACAACAAGCTGTTGGTGCTCATTGATGGCCGCAGTGTCTATACGCCTCTCTTCTCGGGGGTGTATTGGAACGTTCAAGACGTGATGCTCGAGGATGTTGATCGCATCGAAGTCATCCGCGGCCCCGGAGCGACACTGTGGGGCGCGAACGCGGTTGATGGCGTGATAAACATCATTACGAAGTCGGCACAGTCGACGCAGTCGGCCGTAGTGACTGCGGGCGGCGGAACAGAAGAACGGGGAGCAACAAACGTTCGTTACGGTGGAAAGCTCAACAAAGATACTTACTATCGAGCTTACGGCAAGTACTTCAATATTGGCCCTTCAAATTATCCGGGTACAGATATTACTGCTAACGACAATTGGGACGCCTGGCGCGGCGGCTTCCGAACTGACTGGTCGCCGTCCGGACCCGACTCGTTGACCCTGCAAGGGGATGTCCATCGCAGCAAATTTGGCGAAACTCTGACTATCCCGGCCCTGACAGCTCCGTTTAGCGACACTTTCCCGAATCAAGGCAGCTTCAGCGGCGGAAACATTCTGGGACGCTGGAACCACTCGTTCGCGACCTCGACGATGTCATTACAGATGTATTACGACCATACCAAGCTCATCGACGATTCTCTGTTCTCTGATCGGCAGAATATCTTCGATATCGATTTCCAGCATTCGTTCCACCCTGGTTCGAACCACGAAGTGGTGTGGGGACTTGGTTACCGCGCGATCAACGACAACAACGATTCGAGCTTTACAGTTGCAATAGAACCGAACCAACTTACACTCAACCAATTCAGTGCTTTTGCTCAAGATGAAATCAGCTTTGCCGACCGGCGTCTGCGTTTGACGCTAGGCAGCAAACTGGAACATAACCAATTCACCGGGTTTGAAGTCGAACCGAATGCGCGCCTGTTGTGGAACCTGACCAAGACGCAATCGGTATGGACTGCGGTATCACGAGCGGTTCGCACACCCGCAATCACAGAAGAGGGTCTGCAATTGAACTCTCAGGTGATTCCGCCGGGCGGTCCCGGCAATCCGGCTCCCTTGCCTGCGGTCGTCGCCATATTGGGAAATCATGATTTCAAATCAGAAGACCTGCTGGCATACGAGCTGGGATATCGCATGCAGGTTTCGAGCAACTTCTCAGCGGATGTTGCCACTTTCTACAATCAATATTCCCATTTGAGAACCGCAGAGCCGGGTCAGCCTACGATTGAAGGCAATCCAATTCCGACCGATGTTCTGGTTCCGTTCTACGCAGCCAACAACATGGGCGGCGGCACTTACGGCGGAGAAATCTTCGGCGATTGGCGAGTAGTGCCTAAATGGCGGCTTCTTGGCTCTTACAGCTATCTGCAGATGAGCCTTAGAAAGAATTCGAACAGCCTTGATCCTCTTCCCGATAACCCGGCAGGATCGAGCCCGCATAATCAAGTGTACTTGCGGTCTTCATTGGACCTTGGTAGGCATTTTGAGCACGATTTCATCGTGCGTCACGTCGGTAGTCTGCCGGGTTTGAGTATTCCCAGCTACAACTCGCTCGATATGCACCTGAGCTGGAAGGCGGGATCTGGCGTGGAGCTCTCTATTGGTAGCCAGAATCTGCTCAACAATCGCCATCTGGAGTTCCTGCCGGACTTCATTAACACGGCTCCCACAGAAGTGAAGCGCACCGTATACGGGCAAATTACGTGGAGAGTCGACTAACGCAGTAAGCAGTCTGTTATTCATTTTCGGCGATAGAGTTTCGCCAATGCGGAATAGAGCGATCATGACAGTGCGGCGATTGATCATTTTTATGGTGGTGATGATGCTGGGCCAGGTCTCATGTGCCTGGGCACAGGACAGCGAAGCATCATCGGAGTATCTGATCAAAGCCGGCTACATTTATAACTTCGCCAAGCTCGTTGAATGGCCTGCGACTGCGTTCGCTCAGCCCGATTCTCCTATCGTGATAGGGATCGTCGGCAATGATCCCTTTGGTCCGATCATTGACAAAGTCCTCGAAGGGAAGAAGGTCAACGGGCATCCATTCCTGATCAAGAGATTGAAACCCACAGCTGACGTTAAGGAGTGCCACATTCTCTTTATCGGCTCGTCGCTCGGCTCTCACGTAGCCGACACGATCCGGTTAACGAGAGGGACTCCCATACTTACGATCAGCGAAATTCCCGGTTTTGCCGATCGCGGCGGGATCATCAATCTGACTCTGGAGCAGAACAAAGTCCGCTTCGAAGTAAACGTAGATGCGGCAAAGGAAGCCGATCTCAATATCAGCTCCAGACTACTCGTATTGGCGAAAGTTATTCAGCAACCGGGTGATGGAAGGAAGACGGAATGAAACTCCAGAACCTCTCCATCAAGCGGAAGTTGATGTTGATCACGATGCTGACCAGCAGCGTCGCTCTTCTGCTTTCTTCAGCGAGTTTCCTTACTTACGATCTAATCTCCTTCCGCCATCTGCTTACTCAGGATTTAGAAACGCAGGCGCAAATTATTGGTTATAACAGCGCCGCCGCGATGGCCTTCAAGGATGAACCTGTAGCCACTGCGACCCTGGCCGCGTTGAAGGCCAAGGAGGACATCGTTGCTGCAGTGTTGTATACGCCCGACGGGAAGATCTTTGCGCAGTACATTCCCAGCGGCAAAGCTGCACCGGCCGTTGTCCCGCCGATTCTGTCTCTTGCAGGCTACCACTTCGAGGGCGGGTACTTTGACGTGCTTCACGATGTGAGCCTAAACGGAGAGCACGTCGGCACACTCTTGTTGCGATCTGATATGCGCGAGTGGTCAAGGCGTGCCAAACGTTATGCTCTGATCTTCTTCATCTTCGTTTTCGCATCGGGTTTGTTTGCGTTGCTCCTCTCCTCGAAGCTGCAGCGAATGATTTCTCTGCCAATCCTGCAACTCGAAGACACGATAAGGATCGTTTCCGCGAACAAGAACTATGAAATACGTGCGGAGAACCCATATGGCGACGAAATCGGCAGGTTAATGGACGGTTTCAACAATATGCTCGCCGAAATTCAGCAGCGCGACACGGCCTTGCTGAATGCCAATGATCAGTTGCATGCCAGAACCGAAGAGCTCGAAAGGGAAGTTGCTCAACGACAGCAGGCACAAGAAGAGCTTCTCAAAGCTAAGCACGCGGCTGAAGAGGCGAGTCGAGCGAAGAGCGCTTTCCTGGCAAATATGAGCCATGAGCTGCGTACGCCGTTAAACGCGATCATCGGCTACAGCGAAATGCTGGAAGAGGAAACGCGCGAATCGGGCAACACCGAAGCAATTCAGGATCTGCAGAAGATTCAGACAGCCGGCAAGCACTTGCTTTCATTGATCAACGACGTCCTTGATCTGTCGAAGATCGAAGCGGGAAAGATGACATTGCACCTGGAAATCTTCGATGTACCGCCGATGATTCGCCAGATCGTTACGACGCTCGAGCCGGCGGCCGCTAAGAATTCCAACAAGATTAACGTCCGCATCGCGGATGGCGTGGACTCGATGCGAGCGGATGTAACCAAGGTTCGCCAGATCCTGGTCAATCTGGTAAGTAATGCGTGTAAGTTTACCGAATCGGGAACAATATCAGTGAATGTTGAACCTGTCACGGCCGAAGGTCAGAACTGGATTCGTTTCGAGGTTCGCGACACCGGAATTGGTATTACGCCGAAGCAGCGGAAACAACTTTTCCAGGAGTTCGCTCAAGCCGACACGTCGATCTCCCGCAAGTACGGCGGAACGGGTCTTGGCCTTGCGATCAGCCACCGTTTCGCGCAGATGATGAACGGGCACATTGATGTGGAGAGTGAGCCCGGCAAAGGCTCAACCTTCACGGTCCTGCTGCCAGTTGAGGTCAAGACGGAGGGACAAGAAAGCCCATTGTCGGAAACGACCCTGGAGCCGGCAAAACCACAGCGGACTGGCGCGAGCAATCAAGACACGATTCTCGTGATCGACGACGACGCGACATGTCGCGACTTGATGTCTCGCTCTTTAAGCAAGCTTGGGCTGAACGTAATGGTGACCGGCAGCGGTGAAGAGGGAATCGAACTGGCCAGGCGGATGCGGCCGTTTGCCATCACGCTCGACGTCCTCCTTCCCGACCGTGATGGATGGTCAGTGCTTCACGAGCTTAAGACAGATCCGGAGCTCTCCAGCATTCCTGTCATTATGTTGACCATCATCGACAACGAATCTTTAGCGCTTAGCATGGGCGCTTCGAACTACTTAGTAAAACCGCTTGATCGTGAGCGACTCGCGGTACTCATCGAAAAATATCGCGCGGGTCGTTCTTCCAAGTCTCCCAACAGAAATTCAAGTAACCGCACAATGGAAAAGCGCGAAGAATTCGCGCCCACCAAGGCGTGAGAGGGTAGTTATGCCAAAAATCCTGCTGGTTGAAGACAACGAAATGAACCGCGATATGTTATCGCGCCGCCTGCAGAGAAAAGGCTATGCAGTAGTGATGGCCCACGATGGCGAGCAGGGGCTTGAGTTGGCGAGCTCGGAAAGTCCCGACTTGATCCTCATGGATATCAGCCTTCCCAAAATGGATGGCTGGCAGGTAACAAAGTTCCTGAAGAGCAACCCGGAGACTAAAGGGATACCGGTAATCGCACTCACCGCGCATGCGCTCTCCACAGACCGGCAGAAGGCATTTGAAATCGGCTGCGATGATTACGACACCAAGCCGGTGGAATTCGGACGTCTGAGCGAAAAGATCGAGCACTTGCTCGTAGAGAAGAGTGTGTCATGAAAACCGAGCAGAGCAGATTACTCATCGTCGACGACAACGAAATGAACCGCGACATGCTGGCTCGCCGGCTCGCGCGTAAAGGCTATGTCATCGACGTAGCCGAGCATGCGCGAAACCTCATCGAGCGGGTGAAAAAAGACGCTGTCGATCTCGTCTTGCTCGATATCGAGATGCCGGAGATCAGCGGACTCGACGCCCTCAAGACTCTCCGCGCCGCGTATTCGTCCATCGAGCTCCCCATCATCATGGTCACCGCAAAAGACCAAAGCGAGGACGTTGTGCGGGCACTCGATCTTGGGGCCAATGACTACGTAACTAAACCCATCGATTTTCCCGTCGCTTTGGCCCGTATTGGAACACAGCTATCGCACAAGCGCGCGCAAGAAGCTTTGAGAGAGAGCGAGCAGCGCTATGCGCTCGCCGCCCAGGGCGCCAATGACGGCCTCTGGGACTGGAACCTGGTTGCCAATAACGTCTACTACTCCGCGCGTTGGAAGTCGATGCTCGGATATCAGGAGCATGAAATCGGCGAGAGCCCCGAAGAATGGCTCGGACGCATTCACGACGCCGATCGCGACCGCGTCGCTGAGGAAATCGCCGCGCACCAAAAGCGTTCTACCCCGCATTTTGAAAGCGAGCATCGCATGCTCCATCGCGACGGAACCTTCCGCTGGGTGCTGAGCCGCGGCCTGGCCGTGCACGACGTGGCCGGCAAGGCGCTGCGCATGGCGGGATCACTGACCGACATCACCGAAGCGAAAGTTTCCGATCCGCTAACTGGTCTTCCTAATCGTCTCCTGTTTATCGATCGCCTCGGACGAGCGATCAAGCACATCAAACGCCGCAAAGACTCGATCTTCGCCGTGCTGTTTTTTGATCTCGATGGATTCAAGATGATCAACGACAGCCTTGGCCACCTCGCAGGCGATCAGTTGCTGGTCGGCGTCTCCACTCGCCTGGAAAAGTCTCTGCGCTCAAGCGACACCGTCGCGCGCTTCGGACAAGGCTTCACCATGGCCCGACTTGGCGGCGACGAATTTACGGTCCTGCTCGAGGATCTCAAAGATCCCAACGACGCGAAGAAGGCCGCCGACCGGCTCATGAAGGCGCTCACATCTCCTTTCACCATTGGAGGAAAAGAGGTCTTCACTTCGGTCAGTATCGGCATCGCGTTGAGCAATTCGTCCTACGAGGAGCCGGAAGAAATCCTCCGCGACGCCGACACTGCAATGTATCGCGCGAAGTCGCTGGGCAAAGCGAGATACGAAGTCTTCGATGCCGACATGCGTGCCAGCGTGATGGCGCGTCTGCAGCTCGAAACCGATCTGCGCCGCGCGATCGACCGACAAGAGTTCGAGAACTACTATCAACCCATCGTCTCGCTCGCTTCAGGCGAGATCGTCGGCTTCGAGGCCTTACTACGTTGGCAGCATCCCACGCGCGGCTTGGTTGGACCCTATGAGTTCATCTCCGTCGCCGAGGAAACGGGCCTCATCCGCGATCTCGGTTGGTGGAATCTGCGCGAAGCCTGCCGGCAAATGGCCGAATGGAGAAAGCAGTTTGAAAGTTATTCGCAACTGACCATCAGCGTGAATCTCTCGGCAAAACAGTTTGTCCAGCGCAATCTTGTGGAAGAGATTCGCTTGCTGCTCGAGGAGTTCCGCATTCCCGCGCAGACATTAAAGCTTGAGATTACTGAGAGCACGGTCATGGGAGATCCTGCAGCCGCAGTGAAAATGCTGGAAGAAATTAAATCTCTCGGAATCAGCCTGGCCATCGACGATTTCGGCACCGGATACTCCTCGCTCAGCTATCTCCATCGCTTCCCGCTGGACACGCTGAAGATCGATCGTTCCTTCATCAGCGGCATGGACTGGGAAGGAAATGAGGGCATGGAGATCGCCCGCACCATCCTGCCAATGGCGAACAATCTGCGCCTCGACGTCATCGCCGAAGGAGTGGAGACCGCCGAGCAGCTCGAGAGCCTGAGAAAGCTCCGCTGCAAATATGGGCAGGGCTACTACTTTTCCAAACCCCTCAGCGCCCACGGCGCCGCCGCCCTGCTCGCAGAGCATCCTGTATGGGACGGAGCCATGGCAGCCAAGCGGTAGCCCCGATTATCCCGGCGACCTTCAATAATGGGATGGAACGCTCCTCATCGATTCAATGGAATGGAACGCTCCTCATCGATTCCCAAAAAGGAACGTTCCATCTCCCAGTTGTTCAGCTACGTTGGTCTTTGATTGGTTTGCGCTCTCTATAATCCCAGTCCGGCCAGGATCTGGTTCAAGTCGTTGGCGATGGTTTGCAACGCACCTCCGCCGTTGAGCAGACCGGTCACATCGCAGAGCAGATTGCCGAGCAGGTTGCCGGGTCCGGATTGCGCAACGATGTTCAAATTGACGGGATTGGGAATGTCCACGACGAGCCCAAGCAGATCGAGATGGAGCGGCGCTAGCGTGAGCGAGAGAATTGGACAAGTGCCGGTTGGATCGACCGCCGCGACAACATTGTTCAGCACCGTGGTCTGAGACTGTCCGGAGCTATTGGTGAGCGTTGCTATCAAATTGCCGATGGCCACCAACTGCGGTTGGCCCTGGGCATTGTTCTGCACGGCAAACTGGTTGATGTTAAACGTACCCGCCATAGTTCCACTGCCCAGGGCACTGAGCGAGCTGAGCGCTCCCGAAGTGGGAGCAGTGAACGTTCCGGTCACAGGTACTGGGAGAGATGTTTGTCCGTGAGGATTTCCATTGCCGCCCGCTTGCGCGAAGATCATTCCTGTACTCAGCAACAATGTTGTGAGCACGGCCATTAAACTGCGTCTCTTCATTGCTTTACTACACCTCTGTATTTGATTTTGTTTATAAGCACACTTGTCTTATCGCGCTCGAAGCGACGCATCCACTCACACGATGTAACAGTTTGCTTTGCGAATGGGATGCCGCTGTATCGCTGGTGTTATGCACGAGTCGTGAACAAAAGGCAGCGCGGCCGGATACCTGAATGGGCACAAGTTTCTGACCGGCAGAGGATTAGTCGCGTATTTCAGCTTTTAAAAAAATTCACCTAACGTTGATGCCATTGAAAATGAAGGCGAGCAGAAAGCCCACCGAAGGTGAGAAGCTGCAAACTAAGGGAACGTGAGCTGCTAAACTGCGCTGAACACGGAGGCTACGAAGGACGCGCCGAGGACGAACAGTAATCGCCCAAAAGAAACTACCACGCCTGGTCACTCCCCACGCAGCGCCTCCACCGGATTTACCCGCATTGCCCTTCTCGCGGGAACGTAACTTGCCCAAAGTGAAACAACAATCAGAACGGCAATGACCGCGGCGAACGTCAGCGCGTCTGTGGGACTGGTGGCAAAAAGCAACGATGACAGCGCGCGCGTCGCAGCCAGCGCGCCGGCCACTCCGATCAGAATGCCCAGCACGCTGAGGCCTGCTCCCTGACGCAGAATCATGCCGAGCACCTGCGCCGGTCGAGCGCCAAGCGCTATGCGGACGCCGATCTCGCGCGTGCGTTGCGTCACTGAGTAAGCAATCACGCCGTAAGTCCCGATACTTGCCAGTACCAGCGCAATCACAGCAAACAACGAAAGCAATGCCGTGCGAAAGCGCGGTTGCGCCACTGCGTTGCCCATCACTGTGGCGAGCGTTTCACGGTAGGTCACCACAACATCAGGATCCACGGAATGAATTGCGCGTTCGATCTCCTCGCCCAATGCAGACGCCTCGCGCGAAGAGCGCACGATCAGGAACATCGGCAATCCTGGTCCCTGCGCTACTGCCGCGTACCACACCGGCGCCGGCTCGCTTGCCATGCCGGCGTACTTCACGTCGCCGACAACTCCCACGATCCGGTACCACGGCTGCTTCGGATTCGGCTCGCTGGGCGCAATCTCCTGCCCGATCGGATCCTCGCCGGGGAAGTAGCGTCGCGCGAGTTCCTGACTGATCACCGCAACGTTCGGGCGGTCGTTCGCGTCCGAATTCTCGAAATACCTGCCGCGGATCAGCGGAATTCCGAGCGCGCTGAAATACTGCGGAGAGACGTTCGGAATCGGCGACGACGGAAACGCCTCGTGATTGTAGGGCTTGCCTTTGATGTTGAACGTGTCGTCATTCGACCAGTAATTCGGAGGACGCGAATCAGCCCATGCCGCCGTCTCGACACCTGGAACTTTTCGTACTCGTTCCATCAGGCGATCGAGGATCGCAAGTTGTGCCTTCGCATCTTTGTAGCGAGTGGCACTCGGCGAGACGAGCATCGTGAGCACCTCATCAGGCGGAGTCTCGATACCCGTATCGACTCGCTGCAGGCGCTCGAAGCTGCGCAGTAACAGACCCCCGACGATCAGCAGCACGAACGACAAGGCAATCTCAGCGACGACCAATGCCGCCCTCGTTCGACCTTTGCCGCTGCCAGCGCGGACATCGTCTTTCAACGCGCGCACCGGTTCAGTCCGCGCGCTCTCAAGGGCCGGTCCAACTCCAAAGAGGATCGCGGTCAGAATTGCCATCAGGATGGCGAACGCCAGCACCGGCGCATTCAATCGGACAGCGTCGATGCGCGGCAGGTTCCCCGGATTCAACACGCGCAGCAATCGCACCGCATACCACGCCAACCCAGTTCCGACGACGCAGCCCGCAAGTGAAAGCGCAAGGTTTTCCGTGAGCAATTGCCGAACCAGCCGGCTGCGACTCGCTCCCATGCTCACGCGCACCGCCATTTCACGCGCGCGCGCCGTCGAGCGAGCCAGCAGCAGGTTGGCGACATTCACACTCGCGATCAGCAGCACCGCAACCACGGCTGCAAACATCACCAGCAGCGGCAGGCGCACATCTCCCACCAGCTCCTCGCGGATGGGAACGACGGGCATCGTCAGATTTCGGTATTCCCCGTTCCCGGCAAGCTCAATCGTGCGACCAATTTTGTTCGCCTCGGCTTGCGCCTGCTTCCAGGTAACTCCAGGCCGAAGCCGCGCCAGGCCGGTCAAAAAGAATGGGAAGCGGCCCTTCGGCGGCGTCAGATGCAGATTCGTCCAGATCTCGGCATCTTCGCGCGGGAAGCGAAAGCTCTCCGGCATTACTCCGATGACCGTGGCCTTCTGACCGTTGATCTCGATCACCTTGCCGACAGCATCAGCGCTCGCGCCGAACCGGGTACGCCATAAGCGTTCACCCAGGACAACGACTTCGGGCGCCGAAGCCGAATCTTCGCCATTCACGATCGTTCGACCGATCAATGGCGGCACGCGCATGATGGGAAAAAATCCAGCGGTGACGCTCACGCCGCGCGCCTGCTCGGGCGGGCCGATGCCGGTGATGTCATACAGACCGTTGGCGTAAGCCGCGACCTGCTCAAACGCGTGGTTCTGCGCGCTCCAGTCGGAAAAATCCGCCTGGCACATGTGGCCGTGCGGCGCGTTCTGCGGCGAAAAATGCATGAATACTTTCGCTACGCGATTAGCTCCGGGATAGGGAAGCGGCTGCAAAAGCACACCATCAACGACGCTAAAAATCGCAGTGTTTGCCCCGATCCCGATGGCGAGCGTAAGCACTGCAACCGCGGTAAAGCCCGGTGACCGGCGCAGCATCCGAAATGCATAGCGCAGGTCTTGCGCGAGCTGTTCCAGCCACACGCAACCCCATTGCTCGCGTGTTGTCTCACGCACGAGTAGTTCGTTCCCGAACTCGCGTCTCACCGCCGCCTCCGCCTCCGCTCTCGATTGCCCGCGTTCCATGCGCTCCTGCACCGCCATCTCGAAATGGCTGCGCAGTTCCTCCGTGAGGTCGTCATCCTGTCGGTGCCAATTCGGGAAACGCATGGTTCACTCCTGCGGGCTGAGAATGCCGGCGATGGCGGACGCCAGTCTCTCCCACCGAGATCGTTCGTGTGCGAGCTGCCTTTTGCCGGCCGCGGTCAGACGATATTGCTTCACGCGCTGCTTGTTCTCTGACGTCTTCCACTCGGAAGAGATCCACCCGCTGCGCTCAAGTCTGTGAAGGGCTGGATACAGCGATCCGGTTTCCACATCGAACAACTCGCCGGACCTGAATCGAATCGCCTGGCTGATTCCGTATCCGTGCTGGGGACCCCACTGCAGGGTCTGCAGAATGAGAAGATCCAGAGTCCCTTGCAGTATCTCAATGCGACTTTGATATCGCGTCTTCATCGGAGTTCAAGCTGGCCGAGGACGGGTCTGGTTGTCTCCAACGGTGCTGAAAGACGTAGATATCCTACTCCCATGGATGTAGAGCGTCTACTACCGTTTATGAAGGGCAGACGACCCGAGCGCTAGAAGGACTCAGCGGGAACCCGGTAGCTAGAAGCCGAAAAGCCGACAGCCCGTTTCTTCTTTGCTACTCTCCCCTAATGCGACCTCTTCGTTACTCCATCAACGTCACACTGGACGGCTGCTGCGACCATCGTGAAATTTCTCCGGACGAAGACTTGCATCGGCACGCCGTCGAGAACCTCAACCAGGCCGATGCCCTCCTCTTTGGCCGGGTGACTTACGAAATGATGGAAGCAGCATTTCGTCCGCCGGCGTCGCCGGGAGCGAGGCCTGATTGGATGGAACCCTTCGCCCGCAGGATCAACGCAGCAAAAAAGTATGTCGTGTCAAGCACCTTGACTAAGGACCGCGTCGATTGGAACGCGGAGCTCCTACGCGGCGATCTAGGGCAAGCCGTTCAGCAACTCAAGCAGGAGTCAGGGAAGGGACTATTGGTGGGAGGCGTGAAGCTCCCATTCGCCTTGGCGGAGATGGGATTGATCGACGAATACGAGTTCGTGGTGCAGCCCAGGCTAGTGGGCCACGGTCCGACGTTGTTCGGAGGCCTATCAAAGCGTTTCGATTTAAAGCTCGTGAGCCAACGGGAATTCGGCTCAGGCGCAGTGGCACTGCGGTATGAGCCAAGAAGATAGCTATCGAATTACTCCCCAGAAGAAGTCAGGGGCTTTCCAGGGAACGCGTCGAGAGGAATTCCAGCCGGAAATTACAACGCTCTTTGGATTGTCGATCCAACACCTACGCCTAAATGCGCGAGTGCAGGATCATTGCTGATCGTCATCCGGACTCGGCTTCTTCATGCTGGAGTTCCCATTCTGGGGTTGCCCTGAGTTCGGACTAGCCAGCGCCTGATCCGGGCCGGCGTTGACCTGAATGTTCTGCGCCGTGTACGTCTCGCCCTCAAATCTCGCAACCACCGTGACTGTGCTTCCGACCAGCAGATTCTGAGGTATGCGCATCGATGGATCGAAATGGATCACATAGATCTTGCCGTCCGCGCGATTCTCGATGTCGAGCTCTCCGGTGCGAATATCGAGATGCGTCACGCGCCCGAAGTAGGTGAATGAGGTTCCCGGCTCGGCGATGACAGAAACCTCATCGGCGATTGCGCCATGCGAACGCGGCGAGAACTTCACAGCAATGAGCGCGCCCGGGCGGAGTGAGCTCTGGGTACCCGGCATATCCCCGCTCTTGATTCGTGTTTCCGGTGTGATACGGAATCTCACGCTCGTTCCCGCAAGCGTGTCCTGCACGATCATGTCGCCTTTCCTCCGATCGAAGCTCATGATTTGTCCGCTGGCATCGGCCGGGCTGCTGCTGGACTGCACGTGGACGTTCTTCGCGAAGACCTTGCCTTCGAAAAGTTGCGTATCGAGGTAAACGCGATCGCCTTTCTTTACGGCCATTTGCGTGGTCTCTTTGCCATCGCGATAGAAGTGGGTTCGCTGATCGAACTTCACGTTCATAGTGTTTGCGTCATAGACGCGAACACTCATTCGATCACGAATCTGGTCGATGCTCTTCACCGTGCCGCCGATTAGCGAAAGTTTGCTAGGCTCGAGCGGTTTGGGCGCGAGGATATCGGACACGTCGCTGGGATCAACCAATCCGCCTCCGCCCAGCGTTTTGGTGACGGGCATCGGAGAGCTCGAAACCAGAGAATCTCCGGAGCTGACCGTGGGCAGAGCGGTTCCTGCGTCGGGCGAAGGACGTGGAGCGCCGCGCACGGCGCCCGCTCCATTCGGAGTCGTGCCGACGGTCTGCACCGTCGATTGATCCATGTGCGTGCCTGGAGCCGGGGATGCCGAAGTTCCGGACGGTTGTTGAGCAAAAGCAATCGTTGAGACTAGAAGAAAGTTAAAGAATGAGAAACGCAGCATCGCCTCTCCGAGAAAATGAGGCAGAGCCCGGGCAGCAGCTCTGTTCCTTCATGAACTTGGATGCAACAGAACCGCCGGCGGTAGCCGGTGGGGCAGCTGCAAAGTTTGCGGCTGCGCATGAAAAGGTGATCTAGGTTCTCGTATAGCTCCGAAGTGGCTCTTCGGTGCCTTCGAGGATCTAGAGGATCCAAAAGATTCCCTTCAGCATCGGTAGCGTTAGAGCAACAACGTTGGCCTTTGCTCTACGCGAGGCTTGGAAAGCCCCGCGCCTCCGACCGATGGTCGGGGCGTCCACCGATGAGGTATCAGCGTGCAACCCAAACTCCAGTGCTGCTACTCACATAACTGACTGCTCCGGCAGAGCTGCGCTTATCTGCTGGACGCGGAGGTTATGACCCTGGTGAAAACTGCTCTATTGCGACTGCTGCTCTCATCGCTACTCCTCACGTCTCTGCTGTTTGCGGAAGAGAAATCTTTCCGTATCAGTATTCCCAAACACACGAAGCCTACCCCCGTTCAGGCGCTGAATCGCGACGGCGTAAAGGCGGTGGAGAAGCACGATTATGAGCGTGCGAAGAAGCTCTTCTACAAGGCATATTTAATCGACCCCAACGATCCCTTCACACTCAACAATCTTGGCTACATGTCCGAGCTCGAAGGAGATGTCGATCGCGCACAGCGTTTTTATCAGCTTTCGCAGGAGCAGAATTCACAGGCTACAGTCGATCAATCTAGCAACGACGATCTCAAGGGCAAAACCGTCGCGGCCGTTGCCGGTCATGCGCAGACCGGAGACGTACAACTCAACGTGCTGAGCGTCGAAGCCATCAGCCTTCTCAATAAAGATCGAGTCGCTGAAGCGGACGAGGCCTTGCAGAAGGCGCTCCGCCTGAATCCCCGCGATCCTTTCACGCTGAACAATATGGGATACGTGAAAGAAAAAGAGGGAGAGCTGGAATCGGCCGTTAACTACTACCGCGCCGCGGCAGATTCGAACTCGGACGAGCCAGTAGTTGTCACAGTAAACAAGTCGTGGCGAGGGCGTGCTATCAGCAAAGTCGCGGCTTCCAATGCCAGGAAAGTTCAGTCGGCGCTGAAGAAGGAAGACTCGACCGAGGCAAAGGTCGCTCGCCTGAATCAGCGTGGCGTCTCTGCCCTGAATTCCAATGATCGGAAGAAAGCCCGCGAATACTTCGAGCAGGCTTTCAAACTCGATCCCAACGACGCCTTCGCACTGAACAACATGGGATACGTTGCCGAACTAAACGGGGACCGCGAGTCTGCCGACTACTACTACGCAAAAGCGAAGGCAGCAGACAATCACGAGAAGCATGTAACACTGGCGAGCCGTCCGGAAGATGAAGGTAAGAAATTGGTCGAAGTCGCCAATAAGAACGACAACAAGGCAGAAGCCAGCATTGCCGCCGAGCAGGACTTACTGCGCCGTTCCGGTAAGAGTCCGGCCCTTATCGAGCGTGAGACGGGTCGTCCGGTTGTGGTCACCCCGACAGATCAGAACCTCGAGAACGATCAGAACAACCAGCAAAATCCGCCTGAACCGCAGCTAAAGCACAGAGGAGATCAAAGTCCCAGATAGACTCCATAAACGAGTGCCCAATCTCACAGGTACGAAATTCCCCTTAAACGTCTCGGGCAAGCAGGTACTCGCGTGTTGGTTACGGTAGCCTACGCTTTTTCATAGACTGGTTCCACAAAACATACGGCTACTTACGGTTGCCGGAATATAATGAATGGAAGTCTCTAAGCCCCTAGGACTTACATTCCCTGCCCGAGGCCACCGGTTGGCACCAGAGTTGCTAGTTCACGAGATAGAAGCAAGCAATCGTGTAGTCCGCCTGCGCTTGCCGGACCAGCACATGACCAGGGAATCTCAACTGCGTGCCGCAGCCGTTGTGCTGGCTCTCTGCACGGTCGCGTGCGTCGTCTTCGGTGCAATCAACTTCCAGAAAGAGCGCGAGTACCTGATTCCTGACGACGGTATATGGTGGCTGGAAACCAGCGGACATCTCTACGCACAGCGTGTGAACCCACAAGGGCCGGGCGAGCGTGCGGGCATCAAGCCTGGCGATCAGCTCTCCGACATCAACGGGCAGCCGGTGCGCAATGCCGCATCCCGCGTACGCAATCTGTTCCAAACTGGAACTTATTCCAAAGCCACATATGGCGTAATCCGCAATGGTGTGCGCCTCGAAGCGCCGGTCATTCTCGTCCCCGCAGATAAGTCGCTGAACATCGGCCTGCGGCTGATTGCACTGATTTATCTCGGCATTGGCCTTTATGTTCTGCTCAGGCGCTGGTCGGCTCCGAAATCCACGCACTTTTTTGTCTTCTGCCTGAGTTCGTTCGTTCTTTACGCCTTCCACTACACCGGCAAGCTGAACGCGTTTGATTGGATTGTTTATTGGTCGAGCGTTGTCGCCAGCATGCTGCAACCAACGCTCTTCCTGCACTTCGCGCTCACGTTTCCTGAGCCCAAGAGCTGGCTAAAGCGGCATCGCTGGCTTATCCCAATGCTGTACCTCCCAGGACTACTGGTAGTTGGTGCCTACGTAATCGCCAACACTACACTGGCGCCGACTGAGCGGCTGCGCTGGAATCTGGATCGGCTTGACATCATCTGCCTTTCGAGCCTGTTCGTGCTCTCGGCCGCCGTGCTGGTAGATACCTACCGACGCATCACCACGCCTCTGCTGCGCCAGCAGATGAAGTGGGTGACGCGCGGAACCATTCTGGCCATCGCTCCTTACACGCTGTTCTCCGTGATTCCTTACCTGATGGGAATGGAGCCGAGCGCACTCACGAAGATTTCGGTTCTTTCGCTGGTATTCCTGCCGCTGACGTTTGGTTACGCCATCATTCGCTACCGTTTGATGGACGTAGATCTTATTTTCAAACGCGGCATGTCGTACACGTTGGCTACGGCGATCATCACGCTGCTGAATCTTTTGATCATCGGAGCCGTTGCCGAAAAGGTTCACTCCTCGCTGCCCAACGCCGGCGAGTGGGGATTGATCGTCGCCGTCGTAATCACTGCGTTACTGTTTGATCCGATCAAGCGCGGTATCCAACACCGTCTCGATCGGCTCTTCTACCGCAAGCAATACGACTATCGCCGCACGCTCGTCGAGTTCGCGCGTGACTTGAATTCTGAGACCGATCTGCGCGCCATGCTCTCTGCTGTGGTGGATCGTCTTGCACATACGTTGCGAGTGGATCGCGTTGCTGTTTTCCTCGCGAGTGAAAATGCGGAAGATCTGGAAAAATTCTTCTTAGCAAAGTCGTTCGGAATCGGCTCAGCAGGCGATCTGGATTTAGATTTCCTCGGCCGCTTGTCCGATCAGCGCTCGCCAGCGCATTTATTCTTCGAGAATACGCACAACGTTCTCAATGCCAGCCCGGCAGCGCAAGCAGCCATAGCGAAACTAGAGCTGAACTACTACATTCCCTGTCGCGTGCAGAATCGCACGATCGCGATTCTGGGTATGGGCAAGACCGTCGACAGCGACTATCTCTCCAGCGAAGATGTCGAGTTGCTCGAAACGCTCTCCGGTTACATCGGCATCGCCATCCAGAATGCCCGGCTCTACGCCTCCCTGCAACAGAGAGCGGCTGCCTATGAACGCTTGAAAGAATTCAACGAAAACATCGTCGAATCAATCAGTGTTGGTGTGCTGGCGGTCGATCTCGCTGACCGCGTTGAGTCCTGGAACTCGCAGATGGAAGTCATGTATGCCACACCGCGAGCACAGGCTCTCGGACGCTCATTGAGCAATCTCTTTCCCGCTGAGTTCGTGCAGGAGTATTACCGCATCCGCCAATCGCCCGGCATTCACAACTTCTACAAGTTCCGCCTGGAGACGCCTGCCGGCGAGACTCGTGTCGCTAACATCGCCATTGCACCCCTCGTAACGCGGCAATTCGAAGTTGTCGGGCGAATCATCATCGTGGATGACATCACCGAGCGGCTCGATCTTGAGTCCCAACTCTCGCAGGCGGAAAAAATGTCCTCGATTGGCTTGCTTGCCGCTGGAGTCGCGCATGAGGTCAACACGCCGCTCGCTGTGATCTCCTCTTACACGCAAATGCTCGCCAAGCATCTGCAAGGTGACGAGAAGCGCTCGGCGATTCTTGAGAAGATCACGCAGCAGACCTTTCGCGCGTCAGAGATAGTCAACAGCCTGCTGAACTTCTCGCGCACAAGCGGCAGCGAGTTCCAGATTCTCGATCTCAACAAAGTCATACAGGATACGCTCACTCTGCTCGAACACCAGTTCAAGACCAGCCGAGTGCGCGTCGAAAGTGAACTCTACAGTCAGCTACCCAGCATCATGGGCAACAGCGGCAAGCTGCAGCAAGTCTTCCTGAATCTGTTTCTCAACGCCAAAGACGCTATGCCGAATGGAGGCACGCTGCGAGTAAGCACTTCAAACGGAGATGGCGTGCGCGTTATGGTGTCTGACACCGGCAGCGGCATCGCTCCCGAGCATCTGAACCGCATCTACGATCCATTCTTCACTACGAAGACGAAAGCCGGTGAAGGACAGCGACGCGGAACCGGGCTCGGCCTCTCCGTGACCTACGGAATCATTCAAGAGCATGCCGGCAAGATTCAGGTCAACAGCCGCCAGGGCCAAGGCACGACGTTCGCCCTCGAATTTCCTATGATGAGAAAGGCAGTCAATGTCTGAAGCCGCCGTCTCCGCAGTCCTAGCGCGCCGACATATGCATCAGGTGGAATCCGCCAACGGATCAATTCTGATCGTCGACGATGAAGCTGCGATCCGCGAATCGCTCGAAACCCTGCTTGCGATCGAAGGCTACAATGTCGAAGCCGCCCGCAGCGCCGAAGAAGGTTTGGCCATGCTCGCCGCTTCTCCGCGCGATCTCGTTTTGCTCGACTTTGCTCTTCCTGACCGAAATGGGATTGAGGTGCTCGAAGAAATCCGCGACCGCGATCCCGGCCTGCCGGTCATCATGATCACCGCCTATGGCACGGTCGAGAACGCCGTAAAGGCGATCCAGGCGGGAGCGACCAACTTCATCCAGAAGCCTTGGGATAACGAGAAGCTCCTCGCAGATGTGCGCGCATCGATCTCGCGTCTGCGCATCGAGGAAGAGAACCGTCAGCTCAAGCGTGCTCTCAAACAGCGCTACAGCTTCGAGAACATCATTGGCAAGAGCGAAGCGATGCTCAAGGTTTTCGACCTCGTGGCACAGGTGGCTCCGAGTCGCTCTACTGTGCTCGTTCAGGGTGAAAGTGGTACCGGAAAGGAACTGATCGCGAAAGCCATTCACGCGAACTCCCCGCGTAAAGATGGTCCATTCGTTCCGGTGAACACAGGCTCGATGCCTACCGAGCTTCTCGAATCGACGCTCTTCGGCCACGTGAAAGGCGCCTTCACCAGCGCAATCGCTTCCAAAAAGGGACTATTCGAGATTGCGAATAAAGGCACGCTCTTCCTCGATGAAATAGGAACCATGGGCCTCGATACGCAGGCCAAGATTCTGCGTGTGCTGCAGGACCGGAAGTTCATGCATCTTGGCGGCGTGCAGGAAGTACAAGTCGATGTCCGCATCATCGCCGCCACTAATGTCGATCTCAAACAACTTGTGAAGGAAGGGAAGTTCCGCGAGGATCTCTACTATCGCCTGAACGTCATCAGCGTGAATCTGCCGCCGCTACGCAACCGCATGGAAGACGTTCCGCTGCTGGTCAATCATTTTCTCAGTCGCTTCTCCGAAGAGAACGGCTTGCCGACACGCCATTTCACGGCGGAAGCGATGCGTCCGCTCCTGAACTACTCCTGGCCTGGGAATGTACGCGAGTTGGAAAACGTGATCGAGCGTGCCGTCGTTCTCTCGTCAGGAACCAACATCGGAATCGATCTGTTGCCTGAATCGATCCTCGGTGACAACTCCATGCCCGTCTTAACCCCGGACTCCAGCAACGCCTCTCTCTTTGACATCATGGAGGACTGCGAGAGGCGTGTGATCGTCACCATGCTCGAAAAGTGCGGTTGGAACCAAACCGAAGCCGCCGAGCGCTTCCGCATTCCGCTTTCAACTTTGAATCAGAAAATCAAACGATTGAATATCGAAGTGAGAAAACGGGGAAGAGAAGCTTAAAGAGGGAACAGGTTACAGGAGACAGGGAACAGGGGAAAAGCAAGTCTGATCGACGAACCCTGTCCCCTGTTCCCTTTTGCCTTTCTCCCCTGTAACCTGTTCCTTCCATGTTCCGAAATTCGCCTGAGCAGGCCATTAAGGAAAGAGTTCTGGCCGTGCAGGAGTATTCGCTCCTGGCCGGAGAGGCTGTTGCCAATCTCGCGCGGCGTCCACGCTACCTGAGCGACATGCTTCTGCAGGCCGACTTCATCGGCTTCGGTTCTCTTCCCATTGTGGGACTCACGGGACTTTCAATCGGCGCGGTGCTCGCGCTTCAGACCTCTACTACTCTTCAGCAGTTCGGATCTGTATCGCTCACCGGCCAACTTGTCTCGTTCTCAATGATCAAGGAGATCGGGCCCGTGCTCACGAGCCTGATGCTCGCGGGGCGGGCGGCCACCGGAATGGCGAGCGAGTTGGGATCGATGAAGGTGACCGAGCAGATCGATGCGATGCGCGCGCTCGGCACCGATCCCATCAAGAAGCTGGTGACGCCTCGGGTGGTCTCGACCGTGATCATGCTGTTTTTCCTCACGATCCTCTCTGACTTGATGGGATTGTTCGGCGGCTTCATTGTCGCGGTCGGTCGCCTGGGATTGTCCACTCAGCAATACTGGACGAGTACGTATCAGCAGCTGCAATTTGCCGATGTCTTCCAAGGGCTCCTCAAGCCTTTTTTCTTCGGCTTCATCATCGCCACCGTCGGGTGCTACTACGGAGTCTCGACAAAAGGCGGTACACAGGGTGTCGGACGGTCGACCACTCAAGCAATGGTCGCCTCGTCAGTCTTGATCCTGATTGTGGACTTCTTTCTCACCCAGCTACTCATTGGGATCTTCGGCCGATGACCAAAGGTGCGCGCTGAGATGGGAGCGGTTACGGTAACGACTAACGGTCATCCGCCGTCGACCGAAGTCGTTCTGGACTTCAACGACGTCGAAGTTGGCTTCGATCGGCATTTGGTTTTACGCGGCATCTCGTTTCAACTCCATCGCGGCGAAACCAAGGTTGTCTTTGGTGTTGCTGGATCAGGCAAAAGTGTTCTGCTGAAGCTCGCCCTCGGTCTTCTCAAGCCTGATGCCGGCACGATTACCGTATTGGGAGAGGAAATCACTTCGATGCCGGAGCAGCAACTGTTTGGACTCCGGCGCAAGATTGGAATGGTGTTCCAGGAAAGCGCGTTGTTCGATTCACTTACAGTAGAAGAGAACGTCGCCTTTCGTTTAATGGAAGAGCATCTGCCTCGCGAAGAAGTCCGCGAGCGTGTGAAAGAAGCCCTGCGCTTCGTGGAACTCGAACATACCATCGACAAATTTCCCGCGCAGCTTTCCGGCGG
The DNA here is from genome assembly GCA_035764005.1 of Terriglobales bacterium. Lineage (NCBI taxonomy): Bacteria > Pseudomonadati > Acidobacteriota > Terriglobia > Terriglobales > Terriglobales bacterium. The sequence continues at coordinate 20,577 of DASTZZ010000063.1, read as the reverse complement.
CATGCGTCGGCGCGTTGCCATCGCGCGCGCCATCATCACGCAGCCGGAAATCATTTTTTACGATTCTCCTACTGGTGGCCTCGATCCGATCACCTCGACAACGATCGTCGAGCTCCTGGTGAAGCAGCGCGACGTGTATCAGACCTCAGCCTTGATGGTCACGCACCGCTTGCAAGACGGTTTTACCATGGCCACGCACCGCTTCGACCGGGAAAAAGGGCAGATGGTGAAGGTGAAGAACTCTGACGTGAACACCAGCACATCGTTTCTGATTTTGCGAGATGGCAAAGTGATCTTCGACGGCACCGGACGGGAACTCGCCGAAAGCACTGACGAATACATCAAGGAATATATTTCCTGATTCGGAACACGCCCGCTGGTTCTCGCATTTCCTGCACCCCCGATCTTTCGAAGAACAGGTTTCGCCGTGCGGCAGAAAGCCTACTCTAGACCGACAATGTCGCTGCGCCGTTCCATGAGGATTGTGTCGCGCCAGCGTCCGTCCATGCGTCCGATTCGTTTTCTTTTGCCGACGCTGGTGAAGCCACAGGCTTTGTGCATCGCAAGGCTGGCGATGTTTTCCGGGAATATGCCGGCTTGGAGTGTCCAGATGCCCGATTGTTCTGAGGCTTCCACAAGCGCGCGCAGGAGGCGCTGCCCAATCTTCTGGCCGCGAGCCTCCGCGGCCACATATACGCTTACTTCTGCGACTCCTGCGTAGACTTGCCGACGGGAGACCGGGCTTAATGCCGCCCAGCCCAGCACCTGGTCTTCGCCACGCGCAACCAGACGCGGGCTACGCAGGTGCGCTGCATCCCATTCGGGCCAATTTGGGGCAGATGTCTCGAAGGTTGCGTCTCCCGTGGCTATACCTTCTTCGTAGATACGGCGAACGGAGGGCCAGTCGTGTTCCGTCAGTGTATCGACGGATATCATCTTCACCTTTGAACTTTGAGCTGCTTCAGGCATTGGAAACTGCTTTTTTCTAGAGTAACGCTGCGGCCTCGGTACACGGTGGGACTAGCACTCCGGTGATGTTCTCTGCTGTAACTCTTGTGCATACCATGGGTTAGGCGAATTGGCGCCCTCCCCCGTTCCACCACAACTTTCCTTCGGAGAGGGTTTATGAAACCACTCATCAGTTTTGGATTGGCGCTTGGTCTGGCGATCACCGCGGCCGGACAGAATCCGAGCGCTGCATCGTCCGCTCCCAAATCGGGAACGGCCTCGGTTTCGCATCAGATTAAGGCGATCAATTATCGCAATGGCTCCTCGTCGAAGATTGACATGCAGGGAACTCAGCTCATGTCCACAGCGATGGGCGAAGCTAAAGTTCAGAGCCGCACGGGTCGCGTCGAAGTTGACCTCAAAATGTATGGGCTCGAGCCGGCAAACAAGTTCGGCATGGAGTATTTGACGTACGTGCTGTGGGCGATCAGTCCGCAGGGTCGCGCGGTGAATATGGGCGAGCTCGTGCTCGATCACGATCAGGCGAAGCTGAAAGCTACGACCGAGCTTCAGACTTTTGGACTCGTCGTTACTGCCGAGCCCTACTTTGCCGTAACGCAGCCGGGCAGCTTGGTTGTTGCAGAGAACGTACTACGCACCGACACCGCAGGCTTAGCGCAGCAGATCCAGTTTAGCTACGAGTTGCTTGGACGGGATGCCTACTCCTCGACCAACGCTCGTATCAACGATGCCATTTTCGGAATCGATTCGAAGACGCCGCTTGAGCTCTTTGAGGCGCGTAATGCGGTAAGAATCGCGCACAATTCGAATGCCGACAAGTACGCTCCCAGTGCGTTGGCCAGCGCTGAGAAGTCGCTGCAGCAGGCGGAGAACGCTTATCGCACGAAGCAGAAGTCGCAGGTTGCGACGTTCGCTCGCGATGCGGCGCAGACGGCCGAAGACGCGCGCGTGATGTCGCTCAAGAAGCAGGAAGAAGAGCGTTTGGCACGCGAAGCGGCTGACCGTGAGGCGCAGGCCAAGGCACAAGCTCAGGCGGAGGCGCTGCGTCGTCAGCAGGCGGAGCAGGATCGTGCGGAAGCCGAGCGCATGCGCAAGGAAGCTGAGCAAGCCGCGCAGCAGGCCGAGCAGGCGAAGGCCGAGGCTGAAGCTGCACGTCAGGCGGCCCTGCAGCAGCAACAACAAGCGGAGGCTGCGCGCCAGGCAGCGGTAGCGCAACAGCAGCAACTCGCGGCCGAAGCGGACAAAGCTCGCGCAGCAGCAGCCGAAGCCGACCGTCTGCGTCAGCAAGCGGAAAAGGACAAAGCCGACTTGCGCGCGAAGCTCCTGCAACAGCTCAATTCGGTGCTGGAGACGCACGATACGGCTCGCGGCTTAATCGCCAACATGGGCGACGTCCTGTTCGAGACCGGCAAGTATGAGCTGAAGCCAGAAGCGCGCGAGCGTCTGGCCAGGGTCTCGGGAATTCTGCTGGCATACTCGAGTTTGAAGGTCGCGATTGAAGGCCACACCGATTCGACGGGAAGCGATGAGTTCAACCAGCGGCTCTCAGAACAGCGTGCAGAAGCAGTCCGGGACTACTTGGTCACTCAAGGCGTCGCTGCGAGCGGGATAACCGCGCGCGGCTTTGGCAGCATGCAACCTGTGGCTTCGAACGACACGGCGGAAGGACGCCAGCACAACCGTCGCGTTGAGCTGGTGCTCTCGGGTGACGCCATCGGGACGACCAGTGATGTAGCCACCGCCACAACTCCCGCGGCGCAGCAATAACCGAAACCCGTACTTCATTAAAGAGGAGCGCTGTATGCGCTCCTCTTTCTGGTTTCAATCCTCCTCGCAAAACTTTCCTGTCACATCTCACTCAAAAAAATAACAGCGTAATTAACACCGTAAAATTTTCAAAAACCGTGGATGCGGACGACGATAAATGCGCGCAACCCTCGCGAGTCGAAGCAGTTACGGGAATCGGCTTTTTCTGTGATGCTCTTCGGAGCAGCGAAAGAAATGGCGATAACAGCGTAATAACAGCGTAAGAGCAGTTCCGAAATGGAACTGTCCTGCGGCATGTTAGAAAAATCTTGATTTTCAGTTGTGATTCGTGATAGCACCGAACTATGTTCGGTGCGCAGGCGAGCGGCTGAGGACACGGCGCCGAAGACCATCCCTCAACCTCAATCGCCGGTGACGCGCCTGACAACTGGACAATGTTCGTTTTCGAACAGGCTCGCCGGTTTTGGTCAGCTTGGACTCTTCCGACTTTGCGCGAAAACCCGCCAACAGCTTGTCTTTGCAATGCTCTACAGCCTGGAACGACCGGGTAGTCATGGAATTATGACTGCTCATTGAACGATGGACTTGCAGACTTTATGAACCTCCGCCTCGCGGTTCGCTCGTTGTGGAAGAGCCCGGTATTTCCGATGATTTCGATTACCGTCCTCGCTTTGGGCATCGGCGCCAACACGGCGATCTTCAGCGTCGTCAATGCCGTGATGTTGCGTCCGCTCCCATATCAGAATCCGGAGCGCATCGTTTCTGTGGGAACGCTCTGGCCACGCACCGGCCGCATCGGACAGGTTTCGCTGCCCGACTTCCTCGACTGGCAAGCTCAGAGCCACAGCTTCGAGACGCTCTCCTACTACGCTCCGTACCCGCACAGCATTTTTGCGAACAATGTTGCTGCCCAAATTAATGGCTCGATCGCCGACACGCATTTCTTTAGCGTCTTCGGCGTGCAGCCTAAACTTGGCCGCCTGTACAACGACTCCGACAAGAAAAGCGGCGAGCTGGTGGCGGTGGTTAGTGATTCGTTTTATCGCCGCGTGTTCCAAGGCAATCCGGATATCATCGGCAAAACAATCAAGTCGGGTGAGCTTGAGCTAACGATCGTCGGCGTAATGCCTCCTGGCTTCGATTTTCCCGAGCGCAGCGAAATATGGATTCCGGACTACGACTCCATAGTTGAGCCACGAATGCAGGAACGCACTGCGCATAACTTTAGGGCTGTCGGTCTTCTCAAATCAGGCGTGAGTCTCGAGCAGGCGCAGGCGGAGATGACGACCATCGGTGCGCGGCTCACAAAGCAATATCCCAAGGACGACAAGCTGACCAGCGTCGCAGTCACTTCTCTGCAAGATCTACTGGTTGCGCAGGTTCGTCTGACCCTCTACCTTCTGCTGTCAGCCGTGGGAGTTGTACTGCTGATTGCCTGCGCCAATGTCGCGAACTTAATGTTGGCCAAAGTCACCGTGCGACGCCAGGAGATTGCCATTCGCACTGCTTTGGGAGCGAGCCATGGAGCCATCGTTCGCCAACTTCTTAGCGAAGCGTCGGTTCTGGCAGTGGTGGCCGGAGGTTTAGGGCTGTTGTTGGGATATTGGGCCGCAAGAGCTTTGGCACATGTGACTCCCGCTGCGCTAATTGCTAACACACAGATCGCGCTGGACTGGCGGGTTGCGTTGTTCACGCTGGCCATATCGCTGCTCTGCACCTTCGTATTTGGCCTCGCGCCCGCCTTTCAGGCTAGCGGCGGCGACCTGCGTAGCGCGCTGTATGGCGGCAAAACTTATTCGATTGCGGGCAGTGGCGCCGGAAAGCTACGTTCCGGAATCATGGTTGCAGAGATCGCCCTTTCGATGGCTCTGCTGGTTGCAGCGGGCATTCTCATCCGCAGCTTGATTGCGCTGAACGCCGTCGATCCTGGATACAGCGTGAACCACCTCACGATGATGCATCCCATGTATCCGGCCAACAATGAAACGGATTCCCAACACGCCGCCGCGTTTTACTCCACGCTGCTGGAGAACGCAGCCACAATGCCGGGAATCAAAGAGATTGCAGCAGCAACGGCATTGCCTTCTCAACCCACTGATAGTAACGGCGGCTTCTACATTGCGGGCCATCCCGATCCTCCGCCGGGGGACTACATCACGCAATCAGCTTTATTCATGACTGTCAGCCCCAATTACTTTCACGTTGTGGGGATCCCAATTCGGGAAGGACGCGACTTCAACGCGCACGACATCCCTGGCGCTCCGCTCACGTGTATCATCAGCGAACCGCTGGCGCGCAAGTTCTTTCCGGGGGAGGACCCAATCGGCCAGCAAATCCGTTTCGGCTATGACCTCGTCACATACAAGAACTATTTGACAGTCGTGGGCGTAGTCGAAGGCGTACGGCAGGAAAACTTGCAGGACCCGCCGACTGCGCAGATCTACGTTCCTTACAAGCAGCATCCCGGACGCGCCGCCGACATGTACCTCATCTTTGCGGACGGCGGGGGCGGGGCAGCAGCCCTGCGCGCCGAGGCGCACCGCTTGAACCCGGAAGTGCCGCTGGAACTCAAGTCGATGACAGACGTTGCCGGCGAGGCGTTTGCTCCGTCGCGCTTCCGCAGCGGGCTGCTGGCGTCATTTGCCGGATTGGCACTGATCCTCGCCTTAGCTGGGCTGTATGGCGTCATGTCGTATACAGTCGAGCAGCGACGCAGCGAAATCGGCGTGCGCATGGCTTTGGGCGCAAAAAAAGCCAACATCATGCAGCTCATCTTGGGACAGGGACTTTGGCTAGTGCTGCCAGGCATCGTGCTGGGAGCTTTGCTGGCATTTGCGGCAGGCAGATTGTTCGCGAGCCTCGTTTACGGCGTGAGTTCAGGGGACCCGCTCACATTTTTCAGCGTCGCTGCCTTGCTGGCCATCATAGCCTCGCTGGCGATGTATATCCCCGCTCGCCGCGCCGCGGGAGTTGAGCCCATGTCGGCGCTGAGAAGCGAATAGAGAATCGGTCTGCTTACGCGGCATGCATCATGCTATAGGCCAGAATCGCAAGCACAATCAGGCTCACCATGACGTAAAGCCGATCGCGTTCGAGATAAAAGCCGATCACGGCGAGAGCGACGCGGGCGACTGGCGTGGCAATCAACAGCACCAGGCCGAGCTGCATAATCCCATCGCTTCGCAGGTGAAAGGCGGAGATGCAGATTCCCGGCAGGTTTCGCAGTTCGGGAAGTTCACTGCGGAAAGTCTGATAGTTCACGATCTCATGGCCGTGCTGCGCCAGGTAGAGTGCTCCCCCAATCGCAACCACGACCGCTGAAACCAGCACGCCAAGTCGCAGCAGATTGCCAATGAATATCTCCAGCCGCTCATCGGTCATGCCGACTAAACCTTCCCTGTAGCTCCGTTGAAAATCATTTCGATCGCCAACAGAAAAATGATCACGCCAAAGGTCACGCGCAACGCTCGAACCGGAGCCTTCACCAACACCTTGCTTCCAAGGAATGCTCCGGCAAGTACTCCAAGAACGACCGGCATCGAAAGCCGAGGATCGATGTAACCGCGTCCCAGATAAACGCCCGCACTTGCCGCCGCCGTGACGCCGATCATGAAATTACTTGTTGTGGTGGAAACTTTGAATGGAATGCGCATGGCTCGATCCATGGCAATGACTTTTACTGCGCCGGAACCGATGCCAAGCAGTCCCGAAAGCGCGCCCGCGCCAAACATCAGACTGAAGCCGGCGGGAACATTGCGCACCCCGTAAGCCTGTCGCTGCTCGCCCACGGGATAATCTCCTGCCAGCTTTAGTTTGGCCGCCAGAGAATCGGACTGAACGAGCGCAGAGGTATCCTGCTTTTTCCCGAAAAGAGACTGGTAAGCCGCATGCAGAAGCACTAAGCCAAAGACGATTGCAATTGCATGTGTGCTGACACGCGTAGCTAAAAACGCACCGAGGATTGCGCCGAGAGTGGTTGCGATTTCCAGCAGCATTCCGATGCGAATATTGGAGTAGCCCTCTTTGACATACGCAGCCGCTGCCCCGGAAGAAGTTGCGATTACGCATACCAGCGAAGCGCCGATGGCGTACTTGATATCAACATGAAATAGCAGAGCGAGGGCAGGAACCAGGACGACTCCGCCGCCCAGTCCAGTGAGTGCGCCAAGAAAACCGGCGAGCATGCCGGTGGCCCACACAATAATCGTGAAGAGCAGGGCTGTCATCCGTGGCGGAACCGCTAGAGCAAACTGGCTAGTCTAACGCGATCCCGCAACTGAGTGCCTGATGGCGCATCGAATGCGTTGTCCGCCCATGCGTAAGTCCCGTCTGCGGCAGCAGATGGGTCACTGGTACACACGCCCTCCGCTACCCCCGAATGGGTGAGTAACAGTCGTATCGCATCCGGATATGTAGCTTGTCGCACTGGGCTCTACCGAAATATTTGAGGCTTCGCGATCCTCAATTACGGGAAGAAGAGCACGAGAATGCCAGGCCCAACGGGCCGAAAGAAGCGCAGCCCAGGGGCGTAAGCCCTGGGTAAAGATTGCAAACGAATTGAGCCCTGTAAGGGCGACAGCCGAGTAATTTCACAAGCAAGAATGTGCCGCGTGCTGGAAACAGCGTGAGTTGCGATCTTAGCAATTGCGGCAATCCTGTCCCGAAATGGGCATTATAGGCCGCGTCTCAATGGGTGCCGCCCTTTCAGGGCTCGAATCCGTCTTCTCCGGTTCCCCAGGGCTTACGCCGCTGGGCTGCGCTTCTTTCGGCCCTTCAGGCCTGTATTCTCGTCGCGGGCTGTTCGCGCTGTCATGCGGAACGTTATAGTCGCGCGAGACGAAGCCCCGCTATCCTCCATGCTGATCGCGTGCGACGCAGCCATCCGCTACCGCGGACGGTACCGACGCACAAGCCGCCGACATATCCTGAGTTTTGATGGCTACGGATTCTTAGGCTTGGGACGTGCGTAATCTTCCATGGTTGCAGTCCACTGCAGGAAGCGTACAAGCTCGTGGCGGGTGCGCCAGAGAAATGTCCAGAATTCGAGGAAGCCGATCTTGTCCATCTTGATGCCGGTGTAGGTCTCGATTCGCCAACGCAGATATGGGCTCCGCCACGGTGCGAGCCGATGTCCGCGTGTCGCAATCCAGATCAAGTGCAGAACTCGTTTCATGCTTCGTTGCTAGGCCAGGACAACGGAGACATCGCTGCCCTTATCAGCACCTGCAAGTCGATTCGCGGCGGCACGATTCGCAGAAATCTCCAGATAACCCATGCTGCCCAGGATTCCGAAGATCTCCCCCGGCGTAGCCTGGGCGTAGGCGCTTCGGATCTTCGTAACTTCAGCTTTGCCGATTACGATGCGAAACGCCGGTGGAGTGTGTTCGAAGAGCTGCGGAATGTCTTTTGGCGTGATGTTGGTGATCAAATTCCCGAATTTGTCCGTCTTCAGCACCACGCCTTTGAAGCTGTTTTCGCTCACAGACTTCGGTTTAGGAGCGGAGAAGCGGATGTAGTCAGTAATCTCTTCGCCGAATTTCGCGACTTCCACGCCTTTACTAAGCCAGCCCGCGCAGGCGGCAAAGACGTCGCGACCGTGAAAAGTTTGGCTTACCGGCTGCAGGAAGTAATGCTCAGAGGTCACATGACGGACGCTCAGTCGTTCCGAGCGCTCATAGACCAGCGAGAGCACGCCATTGTCAGGAGCGATGAAGATATGTTTCTCGTTTACAGCGAGGATCGGACGCCGCTGCGTTCCCACTCCGGGATCGACCACTACAACGTGCACCGTGTCAGAAGGGAAGTAGGATGCAGCTTGAGCAATGGCCAGCGCGCCGTCGAGCACATCGAATGATTGGACAGAATTGCAGATATCGACGATCTGCGCCTCCGGATTGATGTTGAGAATCACACCCTTCATTGTTCCCACAAAGTGGTCGTTTAACCCGAAGTCGGTGGTCAGGGTGATCAGTCGGTTGGGCAAGCGTTCGTCCTCAGTGTGAGCTTATTTGCCGAACTTAGCTTGCAGGGAAAATGAAGTCAAGGAAGGAGTTGCCAGGCGTGAGTCATCAGTAATCAAAGCCTTCCATTGAGCATGTGAGGCTCTGGCAGTTGCCCTTAATCGATGCTCGATGGTTCCGTTTCGGATTCGAGAGCGGAAAGCACCTCATCGTCGATATCCCAGCGTTTAAGCACCTTGAAGATTATGTTGGTAGAAAAACCCGCGCGTACAAGCATGCGGAAAACGCGCGCAGACTCGCGCTCGTTCCCTGGCTTATGCAGACGCTTGCGATCCAGAAACTGCCGCGCGAGCTTCTCTTCATTTATCTCTTCGTAGGCGCTACTCACCGCGCGCTCGATTACCTCGCTGTGTACACCTTTTGCTTTGAGATCGGCGATCACCCGCCTTCGTCCGAACTTCTCGTTGCTTTGCCGGTATTGGGAATATGCGGCGGCGTAGCGAGAGTCATTTAGATACTTTTGCTCTTTGAGTTTGGCGATCACAGCTTCGACGGCAAGAGTGCCGTCGTCATCATTTGAGGCGCGTGCGCGCAAAAGCCTCTTCAATTCGGCAACCGTGCGCATCTTGCGAGCGAGCGATGCCACAGCATAGTCGTAGAGCTCAACGTCGTTGAGCTTACGCTTTGCTCTTCCGCTGGAGAAAGACATGAATAGAAGCTACTTAATTGTCACTGTCATCCCTCGCGCAGCTAGAACCAACTGAGATCTTCCACAATTTGGTTTTGCTGCGCGGGGGACCTGCTTGTGTTCCAGTCTCTAAGAACAACAGATCCCCCGCGCCGTAAACCCAGATTATCTTCAGCAATGGCAATTCACTGCGGCGCGAGGGATGACAGTTCACTGTTGAACTGAGTTCAAGCGATGACCGAACCCTAGTTACTGCGGGTTCGAAGTATCTCCGCTGTGCTGATGTCCCTCGCCACGCTCGCCGCGACGGCTCATCATCTCCTCAAGCTTCTTCTGCTGGTCGGAATTGAGGATGGGACGAATCTGGCTCATGGTGTTCTCGTGAATCTGTTTCATTTTGGCACGACGGTCCTGCTGCGATCCTGACGTGCTCTCGCGAGCATCCTGCATTTGCTTCATCTGCTCTTCCAGGATCGGTTTGATCTTGGTTTTTTGATCGTCGGTCAGGTTCAGTTCCTTAGACATGTGGTCGAGCATTTCATCGGAATTCATCATCATGCCGCGACCGTGTCCTTCGCCCGCCCCATGACCGTGTCCTGTTCCCGATTGCGCACTCGGTTGCTGGCTGCTCTGCGCATCCTGCGGCGTCGCGGCAAAAGCAGCAGCGCTGAAGATCAGCATTGCTGCGAGCGAGAGAATGAGATTCAGTTTCTTCATAAGAGACTTCCTCCTTGAGTTCAGTCCGGCTGCCTGTGGCCGCTGCGGAGAAATTAGAACACTGTTCTCGATTTTGTGCGAATCATCCGCCCTGCTACGTTGCCAACTCGACGGTAAGCCTCAAGCCGACCGCCCTGGTCACAGCCAGCAGCGTCGAAAGCCGTGGGTTTCCTTCGGGTGACAGCGCACGATACAGGCTCTCTCGTTCGATGCCTGCGGCTTTAGCCACCTTGGCAATGCCTCCCCTTGATTCGGCAATACGTCGTAAAGCAATAAGCAGAACCTTGGGATCGTCGCTCTCTTCCAAAGCCGCCCGAAGATATTCAGCCGCAAATCGCGGATTTGTTGGCAGCTCACGGATGGTAGCTTCATGGTGGGAAATGCTGGGCTTGTGTTTCATCTCTTGGCTGTCCTCCGTTTGTAGTCCTCCAGACACTCACGTGCCCGCACGACGTCACTAGGCTGAGTTCGTTTATCTCCCCCGCATAGAAGCAACACCCTAGTTTTGCCGATGCGTGCAAAATAGACGCGATAACCTGGACCCCAATCAACTCGGAGCTCGTAAAGTCCGTTGCCAAGCGCCTTGCAATCGCGGAAATTACCGACCTCAACTCGGTCGATTCGAATCATTACTCTGGCGCGCGCCTTCTCATCTCGCAATCGATTCAACCATTCTCCAAACAGGTCCTTTTCTTCGGGGTTGATGTATCGGAGAACGTCGATCATCGAGACTATTGTAACTTATAAATCACAAGATGCCAGCGTATTCGAGCCAAGGAACAATAAAAGGCCTCGACCGAAGTCGAGGCCCTGAAGAGTTGAATCGAACAGGAGTTAGAACTTGTATCCGAAGCCCATGGAGATCACCGGGAAAAAGCGGGCGGGCGAAGCCGAATGGTTGATCTTCGCTTGCTCGGAAAGAACGTTGCTCTGGAACGTGGGATCGGTGGTCACGTCGGCGCAGTTCAGTCCAGTCGAGTCGCAAGCGCGTCCGCCGAAGCTCAGCGTCGTTCGCGGCACTCCCTGGTAAACCGCTCCGATGTCGAACGTCATGCCGAAATGGCGTTCGCTGCGGCGCGCCAGATTTCCCCAGCCAAGCAGGAACATTGGCCCGGCCTTGCTGAAGGCCATCTTCCCATTTCCGGAAAGAGGGCTGGTCGGATCGCTGATGTAATCGGTCCCGCCAAGAGTGAACGATTGTCCGCCGGGAACGGTAGCCTTGCCGCTAAGCTGATTCCCGTTGTAAAGCAGCGCTCCCGGGCTGAGGTGGAATCCGCCGCCAAACGGAAAGATGTCATAGAGAGCCTGCACGGAGTTGAGTCCGAGCTTGCCCGAGTAGCTCACGCCGTCCTTATCGAAACCGCGGCTGTAATTGAATGCTGAGAACCCAAAGCGCACGTTCGAGCGCTGCGTAACCGGCACAGCGAAATCAGCACCGAATCCGAGTAGGGACATCTTGAATCCGATGCCCGGACGATGACTTAAGCTGGGACCTTCCGGTCTCTGTGACGCCGCAGCGGTCGAGGCGCTGTTCGAGTCGGGAGCAGGCTGGCCGGAATCGCTCGACGCAAACGCGCCTGAGCACATCGCGAAGCTCGCAACGAGCAACGCCACACCAAATTTGTTTCGCACAGTTTAGCCCTTTAGAGAAGCAGTGAAGATTTGAGAGGCACGCGGGCGAGATCGAGCCAAGAAGCCGCAGTGACCGTCAGTACCGTTGAAAGTACGTCAGTTCAGATTGGGGACATAGATTACCGGCGTAATGAGGGAATCAGCCAAAGAATGAGAACGGGGACGATTTGATCATTTCGTGATTTCGCGATTTCGTGATTTGGTGATTTGAAAAATCGAATCACTAAATCGAGACTTTTCTCTCCGGGTGTGGGCGAGCGCGCGTCGATTTTTTCAAAACCGATTCCCTAATTGAGAACGAAGTTCACCGTGATCTGCGTCTGTACTTCGACCGGCTCGTGATTCAAGATGTAAGGGCGATACTGCCACTGCTCAACTGCTCGCTGCGCTGGACCTATGAGGAGTGGCGGACCACTGATCGGCTGCACGTGTTCTACTCGACCGTTTTTCCCAATTGTGGCCATGAGCACCACCGCACCCTGTTGATGTATCTGCTTGGCAATCATCGGATACTCCGGCAGAACTTTCCGGACTAGTGTCCCAAGCTGCATTTCTGAGACGTGAAGAGGACGAGTCGGCGGTGGAGGCTTGGGAATATTGAAGCCGTCAGTGTTGAGGATGTTGCTAATCGGTAGTCCGCTTCCGCAATTGGTTACGCAGAGAGGCCCCACCGCAGGCACGTCTGCTCTCGAGTTGTTGCGATCATCTCCGCGTGCAACCGTCCTGGGTATCGACGTCGGCTGCAGAATGGTATACGAGGCTGGCGACGAATCCCCTCGACTCAGGCTCGTGGTGTTCGTAGTCACGATCGGTTGTTGCACGCTCATGAGCCTGATGCTAGGCGGCGGAGGAAGTACCTGCAGGCGTTCAATATGAAACAGTGGAGTGGCCAAAATTAGGGCGATGCCCATGCATTGCAGGAGAAGGGAAGTGAGTTTGGCCCAGCCGGCACGATGGCCGATGTGAGGCGACGATTCGAGAAGGCTCTCGGCGAACATTGGCGTCCTCCATCGCTCCCGTTTTGGGACGATACAGAAACTGACACCGCAGCCGCAGCGTTTGCCTCCCGTTTTGGAAAAATAAAAAGGCCGCTCACGATGAGCGGCCTTGCGGAATGTGGAAACTATCTAAGTTATTTCGGTGTCGAGCTGGGAGCCGCAGGCCTGGTGGCAGGGCTTGTTGCTGGACGACGCACGGCGGCGCTCGGAGCCGAAGGCGTTGTCTTGGCTGCCGGCGGCGGCGCGGGTACGCCGGAAGCGGCGTTATAGGCTTCAATCACCGGCTTGGTGATGTCCACCGACTGCGCTGCCCAGAGCACCGGGCTCTGCTGCTGCGAAACGTCGATCACCACGGCATATCCATTCTGTTTTGCGTACGCGTCGAGCGACTGCATCAATTTGGTGCCGATGCGCTGCGCAATATCATTCGACTGCGTCTGGTAATCGTTCTGTGCGTCTTCGAGATCGCGCTGCAGCGTTTTTTGCTTGGTCTCGATCGCCTGCACACGCTTGTTGCGCTCCTCGTCATTCAGAGCGTTGGTCTGGGCTGCGAGCTGCTTCTTGAGGTTGTCGACTTCGTCGCTGAGGCTCTTCAGTTCGATCTGCTTGGGTTCGAATTTCTTCTGCAGTGCATCGAGATCGCGCTGGCCTTCGTTGGTGTTGGCGATCGCCGCCTGAATGTTGATGATGGCGACTTTGGTTGGACCCGCCACGAGGGAATTAGTGGTCGTGCTGGCCGCCGGAGCTGCGTTCGTATCGGCTGCCTGAGCTAAGGCTCCAGCAGAGAGCAGGGCCGCGATGGAGAGAGTTGAAACAATCTTACGTGTCATGTTGCGCTTAAAGACTCCTTGGATTCCGTTCGAGATCAGTTCCGAATGTCGCCTGATGGTTCCGAGCGGGGCGATTGCCACGAAGGCTGGCATCCGGTCTGACCGGCTGACGCTCCCCGGGCCAGACCTCTTGCGAGGTATTTTGGCGGGTACGGATGGCCCACATTATAGGAGCAGTTCGCAATCAAAAGCAATGAATCATGCGACGAAATGACCGCAGCCCGTGGCGGCATCGTGACCGAAACGTCGGGCTCAGGTAAACGCCTTCCGAGGATTACGGCCTCGACCTGAATCGTGAAATCTTTGCTTCCGGAAAGGCCTTAAGAAAGTAAGGTGAACCCCTATGAATCGCGCCCCATCTTCACCCAGCAACTCTGGATTTCCGGGCAGAAGCGGCTATGGAATGTGCACGAAAGTTGTACCTGCAGCAGTTTGACACTCGGAAAAATCGAATGTTAGCTTAGAAGGTTGTCATTCACTTTCTCCGCGGGACAATAAGCACTCAAGTTAATGGACGAGACGCTCAGACAACTAGGCGAACTTGCGTTCGGCGCCATTCCGACCATCATCCTCTTTGTTCTCATATGGATTCTGTATCGCGTGATTGTCCATAACGCGCTCATTGACGCGCTTTCCGAGCGTCGCAGTCAAACCGTGGGCGCAACCGAAAAAGCCCGCAGCGATGTGGCTGCCGCCGATCGCAAAACGGCTGAATACGAGCAGAAACTCCGTGAGGCTCGACTGGCTGTCTTCAAGAGTCAGGAGACCCGGCGCCAGCAGGTGCTGGATGAGAAGACCATGGCAGTTTCCGAAGCTCGTGGCGCCGCGGAGGCGATGATCGCCAGCGCTCGTGCGCAAATCCAGAAAGAGAGCGAGATCGCGAAAGTTCGCATCGAGGCTGAAAGTTCCAATTTGGCTAAGGAGATCATCCGCTCCATCCTGCGTGCCGGATCCGAAGCTAAGCAGCCCGCCGTCGGTGGCCGGGGATGAAACGCACTCTCATCCTCATACTCGCGTTCTTTGCCACTTTGTGCCTAAGTGCAGTTGCGCAGCAGACGGCTGCTCCCGCCTCTAAACCGGCTACGCGCGCGCAAAAGCCCGCGCCAGCGAATCGTCCCGCTGAAGGTTCGAAAACGGGGTCGGCCTTTGCACCGGAATCGGCAAATTCCAATCAGGAACTAACGCACGCATCGAACGAGGCTGCCGGGCGCACTCCGGGTGAATCCGGCGTTGGAAATGAGAGCGGTGCGGCCGAATCCGAGGATCAGGAGCAGGCAGCGTTCAAGTACTCGCCTGCCGTGCAGGGAATTTCTCATATCACCGGACTCCCGCTCGAAGGTGCTTACTGGTTGTGCGTAGTTATTAACTTCGCCATTGTCGCCGTGCTCATCATTCTTGCCCTAAAAGCGAACCTGCCTGCGATGTTTCGCGGACGCACGCAGGAAATCCAAAAAGGGATGGAAGAGGCGCGGCGTTCGAGCGAAGCGGCTCGGCTCAAGCTGCAGGAAATTGAATCGCGTCTTTCACGCATGAGCGTCGAGATTGCTGACATGCAGAAGCACGCCGACGCTGAAGCGAAGGCTGAAGAAGAACGGATTCGCGCATCGATTGCTGAAGAAAAACAGAAAATCCTGGATGCAGCCCAGCACGAAGTTACCCAGGCCACGAACACGGCTCGGCGCGATTTGCAGAAGTATGCGGTCGAACTCGCCGTAGCAATGGCGGAAAAAGGAATTCGCGTCGACAGCAGCGAAGACAAATCGCTCGTCGAGGACTTCACCGAGCAACTCGGCTCGCAGTCGCGCCGAAACGGAAACGGCTAACGATGGCTTCCTTCATCAGCATTTATGGACGTGCGATGGCCGACGTGGTGGTCGATCGCGGACTCGACGCCGCTCGCGTGAGCTCCGAATTGGAATCGATTGGGACCGTGCTCGGCGAGAGCGCCGATCTGCGGACGGTTTGGGATAGTCGGTCCGTTGCTTCCGACCAGAAGCTCGGCTTGCTGGATGCAATTGCGAAGAAGCTCGGCATTTCCCGCGAAGTGCGGAACTTTGTTGCTGTGCTGATCTCGAATCGACGCATTCATGCCTATAGTGAGATCGCAAAGAACACGATCGAACAGATCAACGAACGCCTTGGCATTGCCGACGCTGAGATCGTTAGCGTGCGCGAGCTTGGCACAGAAGAGAGGCGTCGCTTAGAAGACCAGGTAACGAAGGTTACCGGCAAGCGGCTGCGCGTACGTTATGCTCTCGATCCCAAGCTCATGGGCGGGGTGGTTGTGAAAGTCGGCAGCACAATTTATGACGGCTCCGTGCGCGGGCAGTTGCAGAGGATGAGAGAGCAGCTCGTCCATCTATAGCTTGTCAGCAAAGGTTGTCATTCCGAACGAAGTGAGGAATCCCTACTTCTACGAAACGGTTTCGGCTGGGTAGGGATTCCTCGCTACGCTCGGAATGACAAACAGAAGCAAAGACATTCAATATGGCACAGATCAAAGCAGACGAAATTACGAAGCTCATTCGTGAGCAGATTGAAAACTACGAGTCCAAAGTCGCGGTCGACGAAGTCGGCACCGTGATCTCGCTGGGCGATGGTATCGCCCGCATCTACGGCCTCGACAAAGTCATGGCCGGCGAGCTCATCGATTTTGGACACGGGGTCACCGGCATCGCCATGAACCTGGAAGAAGACCAGGTTGGCGCGGTGCTTATGGGCGACTACACCGAAATCAAAGAAGGCGGCGAAGTACGCCGCACCGGCAAGATCATGGCCGTGCCCGTCGGTGACGCCATGATTGGCCGCGTCGTGAATTCGCTCGGGCAGCCCATCGACGACAAAGGTCCGATCAACACCAAACAGACGATCCATATCGAACGCATAGCGCCGGGCGTGATTGACCGCCAGCCGGTGCGCGAACCCATGGCGACCGGAATCAAAGCCATCGATTCCATGATTCCGATCGGCCGCGGGCAGCGCGAGTTGATCATCGGCGACCGCCAAACCGGCAAAACTGCCGTTGCGCTCGACACGATCCTCAACAACAAAACCAACAACCTTATTTGTATCTATTGCGCCATTGGCCAGAAGCGCTCGTCGATCGCTAACGTCGTGAAGACGCTCACCGATTACGGCGCGATGGACTATACGATCGTCGTTGCAGCGTCTGCATCTGAGCCGGCGCCGATGCAATACATCGCTCCCTATGCTGCATGTGCCATCGGAGAGTACTTCCGCGACAACGGACGCCACGCGCTGGTCATCTACGATGATCTTTCGAAGCACGCAGCTTCGTACCGTGAGATTTCACTGCTGCTACGCCGTCCCCCAGGACGCGAAGCCTATCCTGGAGACGTTTTCTATCTGCACTCTCGTCTGCTCGAGCGCGCGGCCAAGCTGTCGGACAAACTCGGCGGCGGCTCGCTCACGGCTCTTCCGATCATTGAGACGCAGGCTGGCGACGTTTCCGCGTATATTCCCACGAATGTCATCTCGATCACCGATGGCCAGATCTTTCTTGAAACCGATCTGTTCAACTCCGGCGTACGTCCGGCAGTCAACGTCGGTATCTCAGTGAGCCGCGTCGGTGGATCGGCGCAGATCAAGGCGATGCGTCAGGTCGCAGGCTCGATGAAGCTCGAATTGGCACAGTACCGCGAGCTCGCGGCCTTCGCGCAATTCGGCTCCGATCTCGACAAAGCCACGCAACAACAGCTCAATCGTGGCCAGCGCTTGACCGAATTGCTCAAGCAGCCGCAGTTTTCGCCTCTGCCGTTCAGCAAGCAGATTCTCGCGATCTTTGCTGGAACCAGTGGTCATCTCGACGACCTGCAGGTCTCAGAGGTGCGGCCCTTCGAAGATGCGCTATACAAGTACGTGGATACGACAAACCCGGGCCTGCTGAACGAGATCATGGAAAAGAAGCAGCTCGACGATCAGCTGAAGTCGGAAATGACGCGGCTGATCAAAGAAACAAAGCAGCAATTTGTAAGCTCGCGCGAACCGGAAAAAGCGAAAGCAATCGCGTAAGGAGTCAGTACCGTCCGCGGTAGCGGATGGGTCACCAACACACACCCACCTGCTACCGCAGGCGGTACTGACGTACAGCTTAGAAGCTAATAATGGCTAACGTTCTCGATTTACGCCGACGCATACGAAGCGTCCAGAACACGAAGCAGATCACGAAGGCCATGAAGATGGTCTCGGCGGCAAAGCTGCGCCGCGCCCAGGAGCGAGCGCTCGCCGCGCGTCCGTATGCGCAGATGCTCGTAAATGTGCTGAAATCCCTGGTCTCGCGGGCGGAGATCTACGATCCAGTCACGGGCGAGCCGCACCATGCGCTGCTCGAACGTCGCGAAGAGAAGAACATTCTTCTAGTTGTCATCAGCGGCGATAAAGGCTTCGCCGGCGCCTTCAACGCCAACGTCGTGAAGACGACAAACCGGTTTCTTGAGGCGAAGGCGGGCAAGAACGTTGACATCATCGCAATCGGACGCAAGGGGCGGGATATGTTTCGCCGCCGCTTTCCTTATGCCCAGGCAGGCAGCGAAGACGGAGAGTATCGCCGTAATGCGCCGGTCGAAATTATCGGTGAGCAAGTCGGTGTTCTGAACAAAGTGGAATTTGGTCAAGCCAGCGGTTTGGCTGCCGAAATCATTAAACGCTATACGCGCAAGGAAGTTGACTCTGTTTATCTCGTTTACAACGAGTTTAAGTCGGTTATTGCTCAGCGCCTGGTGGTCGACCATGTCCTG
Source organism: Terriglobales bacterium (assembly GCA_035764005.1). Lineage (NCBI taxonomy): Bacteria > Pseudomonadati > Acidobacteriota > Terriglobia > Terriglobales > Terriglobales bacterium. Next base: position 2,259 of record DASTZZ010000063.1, on the reverse strand, counting down.
CCGATGGTGCACATCGGCGAGCAGGACGTCGAACAGGTCGATCAGTTCACGCTGGAAGAACGCCAGAAAGCTGCACACGCTGCCGCCACTGCCGGCGTCAGTGTTCGCGCCGAGGACCCCTCCGCGCAGGATGACCGGATGAAGCAATTTGGCGCCGGCGATTACATCTACGAGCAAACACCAGGGCGTCTGTTCAATGACTTGCTTCCGCGATACGTTGCCGTGCAGATCTACCGCGCGCTGCTCGAATCCGTTGCTGCTGAACATGCTGCGCGCATGACTGCAATGGATTCGGCAACCAACAACGCATCCGACATGATCGACTCGCTGACGCTCACGATGAACCGCGTACGTCAGGCTTCGATCACTAAAGAAATTATCGAAATCGTCAGCGGCGCTGCCGCTCTGTAAAAAGGCTTTTATGGCACAAAATATCGGCAAAGTAATTCAGATTTCCGGTCCCGCAGTGGACGTTCAGTTCGAAGAAGCTACGATGCCGCCGATTTATCAGGCGCTGCGCATCACCAGCGAAGGTTTCAACGTTCCGCAACCCATCAGCATCATCGTGGAAGTGCAGCAGCACCTTGGCGAAGGCCGCGTACGCTGCGTCGCAATGGAAGCCACCGAAGGCATGGTGCGCGGAATGAAGGCAATCGATCTCGGCGGTCCCATTTCGGTACCCGTGGGAAAGGCCACTCTGGGACGCGTAATCAACGTCATTGGACAGCCCGTCGACAAGTTAGGTCCGCTGAATGCAACCGAAACCTGGCCGATTCATCGTCCGGCTCCGACATTCGAAGAGCAATCGACGACGGAAGAAATGTTCGAGACCGGCATCAAGGTCATTGACCTGATCCAGCCTTTCTTGAAAGGCGGCAAGATCGGACTCTTCGGCGGCGCGGGCGTCGGCAAGACTGTTGTCATCATGGAACTCATCAACAACGTAGCCAAGCAGCACGGCGGCTATTCGGTGTTCGCTGGAGTTGGCGAGCGTACGCGCGAGGGAAACGATCTCTGGCTCGAAATGAGCGAGTCCGGCGTTATCAAGCCGGGCGACAGCAATGCCTCGAAAGCCGCGCTGGTTTATGGCCAGATGACTGAGCCGCCAGGAGCGCGTCTGCGCGTAGCGCTTACCGGTCTCACCGTCGCCGAGTACTTCCGCGACAAGGAAGGCGCGGACACGCTGCTCTTCATCGATAACATCTTCCGCTTCACGCAGGCCGGTTCTGAAGTTTCTACGCTGCTGGGACGTATGCCCTCCGCCGTCGGATATCAGCCGAACCTCGCGACCGAAATGGGAGAGTTGCAGGAGCGCATCACTTCCACAAAGAAAGGCTCGGTCACTTCGGTGCAGGCCGTGTATGTGCCTGCCGACGACCTCACCGATCCCGCTCCGGCTACGACCTTCGCTCACCTCGACGCAACCACCGTGCTCTCGCGTCCGCTCAGCGCGCTCGGTATCTATCCGGCAGTCGATCCTTTGGCATCGACCTCACGCATTCTTTCGCCGCGCGCCGTCGGTCAGGAGCACTACGACGTTGCCCAGGGCGTGAAGAAGATCCTGCAGCGCTACAAAGACCTGCAGGACATTATTGCCATTTTGGGAATCGACGAGCTCTCCGAAGACGACAAGATCACGGTCGCTCGCGCGCGCAAAGTGCAGAAATTCCTTTCGCAGCCATTCCACGTCGCCGAGCAGTTTACCGGCTACAAGGGCAAGTACGTGAAAGTGCAGGACACGGTGCGCAGCTTCCGCGAGATCATTGAAGGCAAGCACGACGATGTGCCGGAGCAGGCCTTCTACATGAAGGGCACCATCGACGAAGTGCTCGAAGAAGCACAGAAGATGAAATCTGCAACCGCTGCATAAAAAATGGCAGACACGCTACAAATCGAAATCGTCACCCCTGAGCGTTTGCTTGTGAGCGATCAGGCAACCGAAGTCCAGGTGCCCGGCATGTCGGGCTACTTGGGCGTTCTGCCCGGACACGCTCCTCTGATCACAGAGTTGAAAAGCGGCGAATTCAGCTACCGACGTCCGGATGGAAAGATCGAACGCCTGGCGTTGCACTGGGGATTCGCCGAGGTTCTGCCTGACAAAGTCACGGTTCTTGCCGAGCGCGCTGAGAAAGCTGCCGATATTGATGTCGAAGTAGCAAAACGCCAGCAGCAGATGGCAGAGGAACAACTCAAAGACCCCAACGCAAACCGCGAAGAAGCTCTACGCCTGATCGAGCGCGCAAAGACGCGACTTGAAGT
>DASTZZ010000062.1 GCA_035764005.1 Terriglobales bacterium | reverse complement strand
CGAACTCGACACCGCAGCGCTCCACATCCGCGTTGATCGCCGCAGTTCCACGGTGAGTTTTCTAGGAGCAGACGGCGCATTCATCGCCGGCGACTCCGCGTCCATCACATGGCGAGGCGACGAGTTCACCGTCCATCGCATGATGCCCCAAGACGAGCATTATTTCGGCCTCGGCGACAAAGCCGGCCCGCTCGACCATCGCAATCAGGCGTTCACGATGTGGAACACCGACGCCTACGGCTGGCAGGAATCCACTGACCCTCTGTATAAGACGCTCGGCTTCCTGCTCACGCTGCGCAAAGGGACGAGCTACGGCATCTTTCTCGACAGCACCTTCCGCCAGCACTGGGACCTCGGCAAAGAATCGCCCGACGAATATTCGTTCGGAGCCGCCGGCGGCGAAGTCGATTACTACTTCATCTACGGACCGCGTCCCAAGCAAGTAGTCAGCACCTTCACCGCGCTCGTCGGACGCGCCCCACTGCCTCCACTCTGGAGCCTCGGCTTCCAGCAGTGCCGCTACAGCTACTTTCCCGAATCGAGAGTGCGCGAGATCGTGCAGACGTTCAAACAGAAGAAGATCCCGCTCGACGTGATTTACACCGACATCGACTATCAACGCGGGAACCGCGTTTTCACCGTCGATCCGCAGAGATTCCCAAATTTCGCCGGCATGGTTCAGGACTTTCTGAAAGAAGGCGTGCACACCATCGCCATCACCGACCTCCACATCAAGCAGGAACCCGGATACGCACCGTACGATTCCGGCAAAGCCATCGACGCCTTCATCAAGAACCCTGATGGCACAGACTACGTCGGCAAAGTGTGGCCCGGCGAAAGCGTCTTTCCTGATTTCACACGCAAAGCCGTACGCGACTGGTGGGGCAATCTTTACGCCGAGTTCGTCAAAGACGGCGTCTCCGGATTCTGGAACGACATGAACGAGCCCGCCGTCTTCGAAGTACCAAGCAAAACCATTCGCATCGACGCCATCGATCGCATCGAAGAGCCCGGCCAGCCCCCACGCACAACAACACAGCGCGAAATCCATAACGTGCTCGGCATGCTGAACTCCGAGGCCACGCACGACGGGTTGCTGAAGCTCCGCCCCAACGAGCGTCCGTTTGTGCTAACACGCGCAACTTACGTCGGCGGCCAGCGCTACGCCGCCACCTGGACCGGCGACAATTCGAGCACATGGAACCACATGCGCATCTCCGTTCCCATGCTGCAAAACCTGGGAATCAGCGGATTTCCCATTGTGGGAGCCGACATCGGCGGCTACAAAGGCAGCCCTCAGCCGGATCTTTTAACCAAGTGGCTCGAGCTGGGAGCATTCAATCCCATCGACCGCGATCACACAGAAAAAGGCAGCGCCGATCAGGAGCCCTGGGTGCATGGGCCGCAACACGAGGCGATCCGTAAGCGCTACATCGAAGAGCGCTATCGCTTGCTGCCATACATTTACACCAGCATCGAAGAAGCCACACGCGACGGCATCCCACTCATGCGTCCAATGTTCCTCGAATATCCCGACCAGGAACCACTAGTCATAGAAGGTGACTGGGCCAACAGTCAGTATCTTTTCGGACATGATCTGCTAGTCGCTCCTGAGCCCTACGAGTTCGTCCAGAAGTACCGCATCATGTTGCCTGGCGGAAATCTCTGGTACGACTACTGGACAGGCAAGCAGCTTCGTCCAGGAGAAATCAAAGTGCAGCCCGCGCTCGATACGCTGCACGTCTATGTGCGCGGCGGAGCAATCATTCCCCGCCAGCCTTTAGTGCAGGACACCGCCGAGAAACCGCGAGGACCGCTCGAACTCCGGGTCTATCCCGACCGCACCTGCCAGGGCTCGCTGTACCTGGACGACGGCCTCAGCTTCGACTACACCAAAGGCAAATACCTGCGAGTGGACTATTCCTGCGAGGGCTACCAAGACGCTTTGCGAGTCAAGATCTCTCCGCAAAAAGGCACATTCGTGCCCTGGTTCACGCAAATACAAGCTGTCATCTACGGCGTCAAGCAGCAGCCGAAAAGTATTTCCCTAAACGGGAAGCCTGTTTCCGGGACGACCTTCAATGCATCAGCCCAGACGCTTACACTGCAATTTCGCAACCCCGCACAGGGAGCGGAACTGAGGCTTACCTGCGGAGCGCCGGGAGGTAAGCAGGAAACGTGCTTCGCCGTCTCGCAAACGCCCGCACCGTAAAAGCGAAGCGCTCCGCGGCAGCAGAAAAGCAATACCGACAACAACAGGACACAGAGGAAGGAATGCCTACTTCGCCTCGTTGATAATCGCGTCCGCGGCGTTGCCGGCTACCACCCAGTTCGCCGAGCCGGCTACGACGGCTTCGTCTTCGAACCAGAGGAATCCGAAGTCGTCGATGCACTCGGGGAAATCCGGTTTGATGATGATGTATCCAGGGATTACGGCGCCCGGAATGTAAGAGTTGTCGGCGCGGTTGTTGCTGTACGTCTTCGTTTTCGAGACTGTACCGACGCCGGCGACATATGACGTGCTGGATACCGGGTGCGTGCCGAGAATGTAATTGACGGCGCGAAGTGTGTATTCAGAGCCCACAAGATCGGGAAACGTCTTGTTCAGGAAGTACATGCGGATGGCCATGTCAACCACGGCGCCGGATCCCCCCCAAGTGCCCAGGCTTGGAGGCACGCCGAACGGGGTGGCCTCCAACTCCTTATCTAGACCCGCCATATATGTCTTGACCGCTTCGCGCAGTTGATCTTTTTCGCTCGCGTCCAGATAAGGCAATGCTCGAACGGCCGTCCAACCGCGGATACCGATCTGCTCGGGGGTGATCATTTGAGGGAACAATTCCTTCAGGCGGGATTTGTAGGGCTCCGCGCCATTGGTGGCAATGGTCAGCTCCAAAGCCGCGGCCCAATCCAGTGGGCCGAAGCCGCCACGGCGGAAGCCGGCGGGAGGGGATGGCTGTGCGCTATTCGAAGTTGTGGGAGCGCCCGAGGTGCCGCGTGTGTTACGACCGCCTTGTGCGCCAGACACCACTCCCTGCGAGGCAGCGAGCACGCCGCCTCCGGGAGCGCCGGCTGGAGACGCTCCGCCTAAGCCGCCTCTCGCAGGATTCTGCGTCGGGTGAGCCTTCTCGTCGTTCCATGCTTTGATCGCGGTATCGAGGCAGTCTTTCGCCATCGCATCGTCCCATCCTTTCAGCGTGTCCGCTGCCGCAGCCAGTGCGGCGATGGCATTCCACTGGAAGAACGGATTGTTCGAAGTGAATATCCAGCGGTCATCGGGCTTGCCGGAGTAGTCGCCCTTCACTTCGTTGGGACCGAGCTTCGGGTCGTAGATGCGGCCGTCGGTCTTCGACGCTCCGTCACCCACCTGCGTGTACTGGCGCAGATCGGGTTCGTGCGTGCCACGGATCGCGTGGCCTATGTTGTGGAACTGCGCCAGAATGAGCAATGCGCCGTGCTTGACTTGCTGTACCGTATCGGGAACGCCGTCGGGACGGTGCATCTCAACCTCACGCGCGGTTTCGTCCACCGTAAGCTCGTCGTACTTGAGATTGAATTCGCGATACGCGAGAGCCAGATTCTGAATCACGCTTAGCTCTGCAGGCTCTTCGAGGTCGAAGTCGCCGGCGTCGTACCAGCCGCCCACGTTCATTCCAGGAATGTGATCGCCGCCTTTATATTTCCCGTCCGTTGCCGTGGCTTGATTCCAGCCGTCGAATTGTTCACCGACCACGGGCGCCATGCGGCCATCGTCGAGGTGCGACTTGCCGTGCCACATGCGATAGCCTTCGCGGACGGAGACGTGATCCATCTGCTCGGCAAGGTGATGGTCGAGGCTGTCCTGCCAAATATTCGCGTAGGCATCTCTGGAGATCGGAAACGGCGCGGTGCGCTGGTCGGCGTACTCAATTACATACAGGCCCGGGTCGTTGACCGGAGTGAAATCGAACTTCGAATACACGTAGCGCAGCCACGGCGTTGACGGCGTGATCGGACCTTCAAACACCTGCTTGTACGATCCGTCTTCCATCAGGCGCAGCACTTTTGCCGTTTTCGGCGCGTTGTACTTGGGGTCGAGTTCGAGGATCGCCACCTTGGAGAAACCCGGCGCATATCCGACCTGGCTGTGCGCGATCATCGGAGGCCGCGTCCAGTTCGGAATCACGTCCGGCCGGATGTGCCACACGATCGCGTCGGTGGTCTTGCCAGTAGGAATCAGCGAGCGCAGCACAAACCATCCGTTCTGCGCACGGTCGCGCCCATCGAACAGCATGAGATCGGCCGTCTCCGACGTAACGTTCACCCGAGCTAGCGCGTCGTCGACTCCCAGCGTGATACTTTTGCCCTCGGCGAACGGCAAAGGCTGCATGTATCCCTTGGCTTTGTCCCAATCCTCCAGGTAGTACGCCTTCTTCGGTTCATCAGCTAGCGGCAATACCTTGACCATCGGATCGTTGGGGGTTCGCGGGAAGATGCCGGCCTTTGTTCCGTCCACCAGGTAAGCCTTGCCCATGTAGATCGAGGGGAGGAATTCCAAATTGAAGCCCGCTCGTCCGGCGAGCTTCTGCGGTAGCGGTTTGTCGAGATTGATGCTGACCTTCACCCCGCCTGGTTCCGCTGCAACTTCCAGCGTGTAGCTCAAATCGAAGGTCGGGAACGCGAGGTCGGCGGTGAGCCGGTTGTTCTCCTTGTCGGCGTGGCGTCCTTTGAGCGTTGCCACGAGGTCCCACTGCTCGGGCGTTGGCATCAGGCGCACGTCCCCGTTAGTAGCGATGCGCTGGCCGTGGAGAATCATCTCCATCGCCGTGTTCTTTTGGTCTACGAAAACTGGATGGTACGTGCTGTCGTAGAGAAAGACGCTGAAACCTTGGGTGTCGAGATAATTCTTGTCGGTCACCTTCATGGCAAAATCGGCGCCGAAGAAGCGTAGGACGGAGGCAAGGACCAGGAGAAAATACAATCCGATTCGTTTGAGCATAGTTCGGGAGGAAACTGCTCCTTCGAAAGTAACCATAAATCAAGCTGCTAAGCTTCTGAGCTCCTAAGCTGCTAGCCAAAGGCAACATCAACGTTTGCCCGATCAGCAAATCACCCAGTAAAATCGCAGAGGAGAAGCCGACGTAGCTCAGTTGGTAGAGCAGTCGATTCGTAATCGACAGGTCATCGGTTCAAGTCCGATCGTCGGCTCCAGACCTTCCTTAATCGACCGGTCCTCACTTCGAGGGTACCGCCCGCCCATATTCGGACGATTTTCCCAGCCGATCGAAATAGTCATACGCCGCTAACGCAATTTCGCTGATGGCCTGCTGGCCGGCGCGTTCGTCGTGCAGGTAAGTTGTCATCACGCAGATGACGAATGGACGATTGGGAACGAAGACGATTCCAGAATCGTTGCGTACGGCTTCGAGTTCGCCGGGTTTGTTTGCTATTACCACGTCAGGTGGAAGCAATTTCGGAATGCTGCTGTCCTTTGGCGTGGAGAGCACTTTGAAGAAGTCGGCTGTGAGCTCTTTGTCGAACAGTTTGCTCTGGTAGATGTCTTCCAGCAACGTCATCATCTCGCGCGGCGTGGATACGTTCTCGCGCCCTTGCCGCGCAGCCTCCAGATCCATCATCTTGCGGCGCAGATGAGTGTTCTTCAGGCCGAGGCTTGCCAGCATCTGCTCCACATTACTCATTCCGACATGGTCGATCAGCACGTTGGTTGCTGAGTTGTCGCTCACAGCAACCATCATGGTCGCCAAGTCACGATTGGTGACGCGTGTGACTCCCGGACTAAGGCCCAGCATGATGTAGCTGTCCGGCACCATGTCTTCCGAGCGGACGGTGTAGAGGTCATTGAGACGTCCGACATTCTTCGCGCCATTTCGGCCGCGCTGCTCCTGCTGATAAAGCTGCGCGAGGACAGTGATTTTGATCGAGCTTGCTTGCGCGAAGACGTCATCTGCGTGCAGCAAGTACGTCTCTCCGCTGGTCAGGTCGCGGATGGCCACGCCCATCGCGCCATCGAGACGGCGATCCACTTCAGCGATGCGATCCTGAACTTTCTGCCAGAGCGCTTGCTGTTTTTCTTTGGTCGGAGTCTGCGGGCAACAGGATGAAGCAGCTTGTCCCCAAGTCAGTGACGTTACGAAACAGAGGGCGAGTGAGAGTACACCGGTCGAGAGTTTCATTCCGAGCAGGGTTGATTTGAGATCTGAACCTGAATCAAGCGCTTTCGCGATGTGAAGCGCCAGAAGCCTTCGCGGTAGAGGTAAAGGCGTTCACAGCCTTTTGTTCATCGTCGTAGCTCTCGAATACAGTGATCAGCTTCGTGATCTGGAGCAGATCGCCAACCCGCTTGGTGAGGTGGAGGAGTTTGATGTCCCCACCGGCGTTGCGCGCGCTGGTAAACAGGCTGACCATGGTGCCGATGCCGCCGCTGTCGATGTAGTTGACGTTCGCGAGATTCAAGACGATGCGATTGTTCTCAGCGAGATCTTTCTTGATAGTGTCCCGCAACTGGCTGGCCTCTTCGCCGAAGACGATGCGTCCGTTGCAGTCGATGATCTTCACGCCGTTAATCATGCGCGCTGAAAGTTTTAGCGACATGGGAGCCCCCACCGAAGTTGGCCGAAAGCCTACTACCTGCGGGAGGGCATTGCAAGGGGCAGAGTGCGACGATGAGCAGCCCTGACGCGCCTAATGCGCGCTCTGGAGTTCATGCTCCGGCTTTACGGAACGCAGCTTGCCGCCCGGAATTGGCGCGAGGAGCTGCTCTTTTCGATAGACCAGATTGGTGGCGTTGAAGGTGGCTAACTCAAACCCATGCCCGTGCGTGATCGCGTCAGTGGGGCAGGCTTCTACACAGTAACCGCAGAAGATGCAGCGGTTGTAATCGATGTTATAGACGGCCGCGTAACGTTCAGCGCCGCTAATGCGATTCTCTTCAGTGTTCTCGGCGGCCTCGATGTAAATGCAGTTCGATGGGCACGCCGCTGCGCAAAGAAAGCAGGCGACGCATTTTTCCAGTCCATTCTCGTCGCGCTGCAGCACGTGAAGTCCGCGAAATCGCTCCTGGAACTTTGCCCCACGCAGCGGGCCCGGTCCATCGGGATAATTCTCCACGACGGTCGGTTTAAACATCTCCTTGAAGGTGATGGACATGCCCTTGGCGATAGCGGCAATGTTCTTGACGATGGACATGTTTCGATTATACCTGCGCGTAATTTAGTGCCCGATTAGAGCGGCTTGTCGGGAATGACTTCAACGAACTCGACGCCCAATTTATTGCCGTCTCGAAAGCGCACGACGGCTTCAACAACGTTTGTGGCTCGCGAACCCGGCTCAACGATGCTCAACCGCAGTCGCTGTCCGACACTCAGCGACTCAATCGCCGACGCGCTTGGAGCTTCGAGCCCCATCCCGCTGCCGCTTACTTCAGAGACAACGCCGAGCTCGCGTCCGTTCTGATCGTAGACGCGCGCCTCTTCAGTGAACCCCAGCCGAGGAAACTTGCGGATGTGCTTGAGCGAACTCACTTGGCGAGCACCAGCTTGGCGATGGTCTGAAGCTGCATGTTCGATGTGCCCTCGTAGATCTTGCCGATCTTGGAATCACGGAAAAACTTCTCGACTGGATAGTCCTTCACGAAGCCATTGCCGCCGAAGATTTCGACCGCCAGAGAACTTACCCGTTCGGCCACCTGCGAAGCAAAAAGCTTCGTCATAGCGGCTTCTTTTACAAAGTTCTGCCGTGCATCTTTCATGCGAGAGGCGTTGTACACCATCAGGCGCGCCGCCTGGATATCCGTCGCCATCTGCGCGAGCTGGAATTGAACGCCTTGGAATTCCGAAATAGATTTCCCAAATTGCTTGCGTTCCTGCGAGTACTTGGCCGCAGCTTCCCAGGCACCTTGGGCTAGCCCAAGCATCTGTGCCCCAATGCCGATGCGTCCTTCATTGAGAGTCTCGATAGCAATCTTGTAGCCTTTTCCGACCTCGCCCAGCACGTTCCCTTTCGGGACGCGCAAATCTTCCAGCAACAGCTCGCACGTGCTGGAAGCTCGAATACCCAGCTTGTCTTCTTTCTTGCCGACGGAAAATCCCGGGAAGTTCTTTTCTACGATGAACGCGGTGATGCCACGATACCCAGCAGCAGGATCGATATTCGCGAACAGAATGAAGATTCCAGCTTCCTTGCCGTTGGTGATCCACAGCTTACGCCCATTGATCACGTACTCGTTGCCGCGTAGCTCAGCGCGTGTTTGCATTGCGAATGCGTCGGAACCTGACCCAGCTTCGCTCAACGCATAAGCGCCAACGGTATCTGCAGCCATGCGCGGCAGATAACGCCGTTTCTGCTCTTCCGTCGCCCAGCGCAGCAGCGCATTGTTCACGAGCGTGTTCTGCACGTCGACGAGAACGCCTGCTGAAGGATCAATTCGCGAGATCTCTTCGACCGCCAGAATCGCCTCGAAAAAAGTGCCCGCTCCTCCGCCGTACTGCTCGGGAATCTCGATTCCCATCAAACCAAGCTGGAAGAACTGCTCGATCAACCCGTGATCGAAGGCCTGTTTCTCATCCATCTCGCGCACCAGCGGACGCAGCTTCTCTTCGGCAAACTGGCGCACGTTATCGCGGAATAGAATTTCGTCTTCAGTGAGGCTGGTGAGAGGAGTTGGTGGAGCGCTCGCGTCGATGACGGCTTCAGGCATGAATCACTCCAATGCGGGAGAAACAGGAGATTTTATCATTCGAGCAAAAGCTGCCGTGGCTCTTACGCATTGCGTGGGAACGCTCCGCTCATGCACGCGCAGATACGGTTGCAGCCTCGCCTATCTCGGAACCATACGTTATCCAACCTCTTGTGGCCATCCTGGGCCATGCAGAACCTGGGCTGGTTGGTGCATCCTATTAAGTTTGCACACGGGGAACTTGGAATGCCGGGAGAGCTCGAGACCACGGCTTTGAAGACGGAGCCGTCTCCAAAGCGCGAGACTGCAGTCCTCGTCAACGATCCGCTCTGGTACAAAGACGCAATCATTTATGAAGTGCACGTCCGCTCGTTCTACGACTCGGTCGACGACGGCATGGGCGACTTCCCTGGCCTGACCAAGAAACTCGACTACATTCAAGATCTCGGCGTCACTGCGATTTGGGTTCTGCCGTTTTGTCCATCTCCCTGGAAGGACGACGGATACGACATTGCCGACTACACCGATGTGCACCCGGCGTATGGAACGCTGCGCGACTTCGAAGTCTTTCTGCGCGAGGCGCATCGCCGCGATCTCCGAGTCATAACCGAGCTGGTTCTTAACCACACCTCCGACCAGCATCAATGGTTCCAGCGTTCGCGCCGCGCTAAGCCCGGCTCGCATTGGCGCAATTTCTACGTGTGGAGTGACACGCCGGAGAAGTACAAAGAAGCGCGCATCATCTTCAAAGATTTCGAGCCATCGAACTGGACGTACGACCCGATCGCGAAGAGTTACTACTGGCATCGCTTCTTCGCTCATCAGCCCGATCTGAACTATGACTACCCACCGGTGCGAAAAGCCATGCTGCAGGCAATGGACTTCTGGCTGGATATGGGAGTCGATGGCCTGCGTCTCGATGCTGTCCCATATCTATACGAACGCGAAGGCACAAACTGCGAAAACCTGCCCGAGACGCACGAGTTCCTGAGAGAAATTCGCAAGCACATCGATGAGAAGTACCACGATCGAATGATCCTGGCCGAAGCTAACCAGTGGCCGGAGGACGCGATTGCCTATTTTGGGAATGGCGACGAATGCCACATGGCCTTCCACTTCCCTGTCATGCCGCGTCTGTTCATGGCGCTGCGCATGGAAGATCGTTACCCGATCACCGACATTCTCCAACTCACGCCCGCCATTCCTGAGAACTGTCAGTGGGCGCTCTTTCTGCGCAACCACGACGAGCTCACCCTGGAGATGGTGACGGACGAAGAACGCGATTACATGTATCGCATGTACGCCGAGGATCGTCCCATGCGCATCAATCTCGGCATACGGCGGCGGCTGGCCCCGCTGCTCGGCAACGATCGCCGCAAGATCGAGCTGATGAATGCGTTGCTGCTCTCGCTGCCCGGCACGCCCGTTATCTACTACGGCGACGAAATCGGCATGGGCGATAACTTCTATCTTGGCGATCGTAATGGCGTCCGCACTCCCATGCAGTGGAGCTCGGATCGCAATGCGGGCTTCTCACACGCGAATCCGCAGAAGCTGTATCTGCCTGTGATCATCGATCCCGAGTATCAGTACGAGTCGGTGAACGTCGAGGCGCAGCAAAACAACGCCAATTCCCTGCTCTGGTGGACGCGCCGCATCCTTGCTCAGCGCAAGCGCTCGAAAGCCTTTGGACGCGGCTCGCTGGAGTTTTTCACACCGGAAAATCGCCGCGTGCTTGCCTTCATTCGTCAGTACGAGAATGAGCGAATTTTGATCGTGGCAAACCTGTCGCGTTTTGTGCAGGCTGCAGAACTCGATCTGCACACCTTCTCGGGATTCAAGCTGGTCGAGATGTTTGGCGGCACCGAGTTTCCTCCTATCGGCGAACGTCCCTACCTCATAACGCTGGGACCACATGCGTTCTACTGGTTCATTTTGGAACCGCAGCAGAATGTCGGAGAAGCTGCGACCGGCTCGCGCTTCGGTGAGCATCGCGATCGCCCGATTCGTGCCGGGTCATGGGAATCGGTGTTCGCTGGTCCAGTTGAATCGGCGCTCTCACGCTTACTGCCATCTTTTCTACGCGGCCGTCCGTGGTTCCTGAGCCGCAATCGGCGCATCCGCACTACCGAGCTCGCCGATGTGGTGCACGTCCCCGACACGAACTCTTATCTGGTGCTGATCAGGGTCGAGTTCGACGAAGGCGAGCCTGAGATCTACCAGCTTCCCCTCTCGGTTGCCCACGGAACCGAAACGGAACAGGTTGCCGCGAATCTTGCCGATTTCATCCTCGCGCACCTTGAATCTGCCGATGGCACCAAGGGCCTGCTGTATAGCGCCTTCCGCGATCGCCGCTTCCCTGATGCCTTGCTGGGCATGATCTCGCGGCGTCGTCGTGTACGTACTCATCGCGGCGAACTCGCCGGTTCACACACGCGCTCGCTGCGTCGCATCCTCGGGACGGAGCGACCCAGTCTCGAGGCCTCAGTTCCGCGGCCTTCGCCGCAGAACAATACGGGAATCTTCTTCGGTGATCGTCTGATGATGAAGGTCTACCGTCGTCTCGAATCGGGACCGAATCCCGAGCAGGAGATTCTGCAATGGCTCACGGCGGAAGGCTTCAACAATGCTCCGCATCTTGCCGGACACATCGAATATCGCAATAGCCTGGGAGATGTGACGACTGCGGCGATCCTCGAGTCCTACATCCCGCATCAGGCGAACGGATGGAACTACGCACTCGATAATCTTGGATTATTCCTCGAACGAGCGTTGGCCGCGCAGGATGATCCGCGACTCGCACAAGTTAAGTCGGGCACGCCGATGGATCTGGAACGAGAGAATGCACCGCAGGTCGTGTGTGACTTAGTCGGGTCGTTTCAGCAAATGTCTCGTTTGCTCGGACAGCGCACCGGCGAGTTGCTCATTGCGCTTGCTCGCAATCATGACGATGCGGCTTTCACCCCCGAGCCCTTCACCGACTTCTATCGCCAGGGTCTTTACCACGGCATGCTCGGACATGCCACGCGATGCTTCACGCGACTGCGCAGCACCGTCCGTCATCTGCCAGACGATATTCGCGGCGACGCCGAGCAGTTGCTCAACCGAGAAAATGAATTGCGCGCCCGGCTCAAGCCGCTGCGCGATCACCGTATCCCCACGATTCGCACTCGCATTCACGGCGACATGCATCTCGGCCAGGTGCTCTTCACCGGCAAGGATTTTGTCTTCATCGATTTTGAAGGGGATCCGCGGCGGTCGATCGGAGAACGCCGCATCAAGTACTCGCCGTTGCGCGATGTAGCCGGCATGTTGCGTTCGTTCCACTATGCCGCACATGCAGTGCTCTATGGAAAAGTTCCGGGCATCATTCCCCAAAAAGAATCGGCGGCGCAACTGCATCGCTGGGCCGGATTCTGGTATCGCTGGGTCGGAGCCACGTATCTGCACGGCTATCTGAGCACGCAGGGAGTAACACAACTGCTGAACATCGGCGGGGATGAACTCCGCATCCTGCTCGACGCCTACCTGCTGGAGCGTGGAATGATTGAAGTGCTCTCCGATCTGCAAAACCGTCCGGAGTGGGCGCGAATTCCCATTGTGGGCATACTGGAAATCCTCGGACCAGAACCGTGAGCTTTCCCCGATCGTCCGGATTACTCTTGCACCCGACGTCGTTGCCGGGACCATTCGGCATTGGCGACTTCGGGCCGGCAGCTTACGAATTTGTCGATTTCCTCGCCAGCGCCGGACAATCGATCTGGCAGATGCTGCCGCTCGGTCCGACAGGGTACGGAGACTCGCCGTACCAGTGCTTCTCCGCCTTCGCCGGCAATCCCGTGCTGATCAGCCTGGCGCGCTTAGTCGACGAAGGCCTGCTCAGCGCCCGCGATATCGACGATCTGCCTCACTTCTCCACTGATCAAGTCGAATATGAGCGTGTAAACGAATTTAAGCGGCAAAAGCTCTGTCTTGCGTTTCAGCATTTCGCCGCTTCAGCTCCAGAGGACACGAAACGAAAGTTTGATCAATTCAAGGAAGCCGAACAGGCGTGGCTGCCGGATTACTCGCTATTCCGCGTGCTCAAAGAGAAATTCGGAGGAGTCGCCTGGCCGAAGTGGGACCGGGAGTTTGTCCGCCGCGAACCAGCGGCGCTCGCGCGCGCTCGCAAAGATTTTTCGCGAGAGATCAGCGCGCAGGAGTTTCTACAGTTCATCTTCTTTGATCAATGGTGTGCGCTGAAAAACTATTGCCGCGACAGAAATATTCGCGTGATGGGTGATTTACCCATCTACGTCGCCCACGATAGCGCTGACGTCTGGACGCATCCTGAGTATTTCTGCCTCGACCAGAATGGGAATGCCGAAAAGATTGCCGGCGTTCCTCCCGATTACTTCAGCGCTACCGGCCAGCTATGGGGAAATCCGATTTATCGCTGGGACCGCATGGCCGCGGACGGATACTCGTGGTGGATCGAACGCTTTTGTTCGGCATTCCGCATTTTCGACATGCTGCGCGTCGATCACTTTCGCGGCTTCGAAGCCTACTGGGAGGTTCCCGGCGGCGAGAAAACGGCCCGGAATGGGAAGTGGATCAAAGCTCCCGGCGAGAAGTTGTTCGCTGCCGTAGAGGCGAAGCTCGGTCCGCTGCCGATCCTCGCCGAGAATCTTGGAGTCATTACGCCTGAGGTCGAAGCCATACGCCATCGCTTCGGCTTTCCGGGAATGGCGATTCTGCAATTCGCTTTTGGGAATGATCCACAAGGACCAAGTTTCCGGCCTCACAACTACCCTCGCAATATCGTGGCTTACACGGGCACGCACGATAACGACACCATCGTCGGCTGGTGGACCTCCAGGCCCGGCGAGGGCAGCATCCGTACCGAGGAAGACATTCGCAAAGAACGCGAATTTACGCGCGCATACCTCCACCTTAACGGCGAAGAAATCAATTGGGTCTTTATCCGCACGCTGATGGCGTCGGTAGCGGATACGGTGATCTTCCCCGTTCAGGACGTAATCGGCGCCGGCGCAGATGCACGCATGAATACTCCTGGGACAGCGACTGGCAATTGGCGTTGGCGTTTGCGCGGAGAGGCTCTCGAGAATACTGCTGAGCGCCTGCGCGACTTGGCGCTAGTCTACGATCGTCTTCCGCAGAGCCTTACAAAGCAATAGCAGCTAACGCCAAGGTAGCAAAACATCACTCCTCGCGTATCATGCCCTGCATGAAATTGATTCTGTGCGCGTTGATGCTCATTGCTTCGGCTGCCGCTCAACAACTCCAATTCGCTTCTCTCGGCGACGTCAAACTCGAGAGCGGAGAAGCGCTCCGGGATTGCCGCATTGGCTATCGCACCTTCGGCACCCTGAATTCTGAGAAATCGAATGCTGTACTGATTCCCACATGGGCAGGTGGCACGACCGAACAGCTCATGTCGTCTGTAGGACCTGAGGGTCTGGTCGATCCTGCGAAGTACTACGTCATTCTTGCGGACGCACTCTCGAATGGCGTCTCATCGTCGCCGTCGAACAGCCAGCTGCAGCCGCGAATGCAATTTCCCAAAATTACCATTCGCGACATGGTGAACACGCAGCATCAGCTTTTGACACAGGTGCTGCACATTCCGCATCTACGCGCCGTAATGGGTATTTCGATGGGAGGCATGCAGACGTTCCAGTGGATGGTCGCGTATCCCGACTTCATGGATGTTGCCATTCCCATTGTGGGCTCACCCAGACTTGCACCGTACGATCTACTCTTATGGCAGCTCGAGATCGATGGCATTGAGAGCGATGCCGGATGGAACCACGGCAACTACAAAGAGAATCCCTCGCGTGCCGTGCAATTCGAAATCGGAGGCCTCGTGCTCTCCACTCCCGAACGTTACAACTCCGAACACAAACGCGAAGACGTGCTTCCATCCATTGAGAAAGAAACCCGCGAGCCAGGACAGGATGCGAACAATCACATCCGCCAAGCCCAGGCCATGATGGCTCTCAACGTATCCGCGCCGTTTGGTGGATCGATGGAACGCGCCGCAGCCACTGTGAAAGCCAAGGTGCTGGTCATAGTCTCTCCTGAGGACCACACAGTAACGCCGCAGCCGGCGATTGATTTTGCCAAGCTGCTGCACGCCGAACTCATGCAGGTTGATTCTCCTTGCGGACATCTCACGAGTGCTTGTGAAGCCCAGAAGATCGATCGGCGTGCGCGCGACTTTCTTGCGCAATGAAAACGATGGCGGGGCGACTGGGAGACGGAATGAAGCAAGGGTGTTCCGGAAAATTGCAGCCGCGACTACGGCCGCCACGATGGCCACCATGCGCTGTGATCCACTGTGTACGCTCAAACGTGGCGAATGTGGTACGGTCGATCTTGAACTTAGCTCAGCAGCTTAGCGTTCAGGAGTTTTCGGAGCCTGTTTTCGCATCTTCGGCTACTCTGAAATCATCTTTTTATCAACAGTATGCATTCCAGAAAAGAGTTGATTCGTTTCATCGCAGTCATTCAATCCATCCTGTTCCTGGCGCACTTCCTTCTGTATGAAACTTGGACATTTACGGCTCCGCACAGCGCTACCTCCGGATTGAAACTCATTCTCGGTGTGTTGTCGGTCAGCTTCATTGGCAGCTCGTTGCTGGCGTTTCGATATACGAATGCGTTTGTTCGCGTCCTGTATCGGGCTTCTGCAGTCTGGCTGGGCTTGCTCAGTTTTATCTTTATCGCAGCGTTGCTGTCTTGGTTCATTTTGGGCATAACGCGACTGGCGGGATTGAGTATCAACTTTCATCAGCTTGTAGAAGTTCTTTTGGCGGCTGCGATCGTCGTGGGAATTTACGGCATGTTCAACGCAAGCTTCACGCGGATCACGCGCACGACTGTCCGTCTCGCGAATCTGCCGGACGCGTGGCGCGGACGGAAGGCTGCCTTGATCAGCGACGTGCATCTTGGCCACGTCCGCAACGGCAGCTTCCTGCGACGCATGGTTACCAAGATTTTGAAGGAAGAGCCGGATGCGGTCTTTATTGCCGGCGATCTGTACGACGGCACTGCCATTGACGCTCAACAAGCGGCAGAGCCGTTGAAGAAACTTCTAGTTCCGCAAGGCGTATATTTCGTGGCAGGCAATCACGAACAGTTCGGCGATGACAGTAAATTCCTGAACGCCGTTGCGGCGGCGGGTGTCCGCGTGCTGAGCAATGAAAAGGTGGAAGTAGATGGCTTGCAGATTATCGGCGTTCCATATCGAAACGCCGTGCAACACAGCCGCTTTGCTTCCGTGCTGCACACGGTTGGCCTCGACCGTGATCGCGCCAGCATTCTTTTGACGCATGCCCCCGATCATCCTGACGTGGCTGAGGCTGCCGGCGTCTCGCTGCAGCTCTCCGGCCACACCCATCTCGGCCAATTCATTCCCTGGAGCTGGATGGCGCGCCGCGTTTACCGCGAATTTGTCTATGGGTTATCCCGAATCGGGAAAATGCAGGTATTTACTTCGAGCGGCGCGGGAACCTGGGGACCGCCGCTGCGCCTGGGCTCGAATCCCGAGATCGTCATGCTCGAATTCGAGTGAGACCTCGGCAACGTTAGCTCAGAGCTGCTCCTGTTCTTCTAGATCCCTTATCTTGTCGCAACCAACTGCGGTACGCCTGCAAGGCTCTCGAATTCTGCTTGGGTCAGGTGCACGGAAGCTGCCGCCACGTTCTCTTCCAGATGTTCAATCGAGCTTGTTCCCGGAATGGGAAGCATCACTGGAGAGCGCCGCAGAAGCCACGCAAGGGCGATCTGCATCGGCCTTGCCTGGTGCTGCTTTGCAACTTTATTAAGCGCGTCACCGGCGACCTTGCCCGCGCCCAGCGGGAACCACGGGATGAATGCGATGCCGTTCTTCTCACAATAATCGACGACGTAGTCCCACTCGCGATCGGCAAAGCTATAGCGGTTCTGGACGGAGACGATGGGCACGATCTTGCGTGCGCGCTCGATGTGCTCTTGCGTCACGTTTGATAGCGCCACTTCACGAATCTTCCCCTGCTCGCGCAGATCAGCGAGCGTCGCCATCGAAGCTTCCAACGAGACGATTGGGTCGGGTATGTGCAATTGGTATACATCGATACGCTCGACTCGCAATCGTTTCAGACTGCCTTCTACGGCTTTGCGCAGGTGCGTGGGAGTAGCGTTGTGCGTCCATTGATTCGGACCAGGGCGCAGCCAGCCGCCCTTGGTCGCGATGACCAGCCCCTTGGGATACGGGAAAAACGCTTCCGCGATGAGCTCTTCGCTCACGTTCGGGCCATACGAATCGGCAGTATCGATAAAGTTGACTTCGAGCTCGATGGCGCGCCGCAAAACCGCAAGAGCCTGATTCCGGTCGCGCGGAGCTCCCCAGATGCCCTCGCCGGTGAGACGCATGGCTCCGTATCCGAGGCGATGGACGCGCAGCTCGCGTCCGAGCGAAACCTGTCCGGCCGAGGCTGCCGACACTTGCTTTCTGTTCATGACTGCTAATTATTTCATCCGCTCATCAGTTGCGAAAGGTGGGCCCACACGGCCGTAAGCGAGGAAAAGCTATGACTCTGGCGATCTAGTTAGCGGATGTGCGGACTTTGCGGAGAGCCGTCCTACCGTTTTGCCGAGGCGCCGACCACATGAACATCAAATTGAAACGGAACAGTCTTGGGCGGATAACATGCATTGTCGCTGCAAGCCTGATAGCGCAGCTCGCCGTGGACAGTGAAGTTTCCGGCCTGGGCTGCGCGTGCGGCGAGTAGCTTCGCTTTCACCGTGAATGCCTCGGAATAGACGTTGAGTTTCTCGCTGGGGTCGAAGGGAAACGAAATGTCTTTGCCCTGCGGGAAGCTGATGGCTGCCGCAGAAAGATCTCTCGGCGGCGAGAGCTTCAGCGTGGTTGGAATCAGCAGTTCCGAATTGGGCTTGTTGGAGTTGACGTGGAAGCCATCTTTCACCCGAAATTTCAGATCTACGTCGGCGGGCTTGCCGGGTGTAACGCTTGCAGAAGACGCGCCTTCGAAATTGACGTAAACATGCGCGGAGCGCGGTTGATCGGCCGCAATCGCGCAGACCGCCAGAATCAGTACCGCCAGCGTTGTTAACGAGAAGAGCTTGCGTGACTCCAAAGTGGGTACCTGCCGATGCTAAGAAGCCGACTTAGCCGGAGGGTTGGCCGTGGCTGCTTCAGACTTTCCCTCCGCCAGCGCCTTCTTGATGTTGTCTTCAATCTCGCTGCGACTCACCAGGCCTGAGGCGGAATCCACGATCTTGCCGCTGCGATCGATGTAAAAAGTGGTGGGAAGTCCGACTGCGCCGTAAGCATCGCCAACATCGTCCTGTCCTTGCAGTACGGTGTAGTTCACGCCCATCTCTTTGGCGAATTTCTGGATTTCATCTTTGCCGGAATCGTCGAGCGCTACGCCTACAATCTCCAGCCCCTGCGGCCCATACTGCTTCTGGAAATCCACGAACCAGGGCATCTCTACTTTGCACGGTCCACACCATGTCGCCCAAAAATTCAACAGAACAGCTTTACCACGAAAATCTGAGAGCCTCACCTGCTTGCCGTCGAGATCTTTGAGTACGAAGTCAGGAGCTTCTTTGCCGTTGCTCTGGCCATAAACCAGCGGCTGCGGATTGCCAATCATTGCCGACGCCTTCGGCCGCGAGTTCTTAACGCCCGCATAAATCATGACTACGACTACAAGGGAAATGATCACAATGGCGGCAGCGTTACGTCTCACAAAAGGTCTCCTAATAAAATCATCTCACTTCTGTTTCACAGTGCAAAGCGGTTGAGAAAGCCCAAGTAGCCGGAAAGTACTGTGAAATGGCGTGTCACAAAGAGCGCGCCGATGACAATCAGCAGCACTCCACTGGCGACTTCTACTGCGTGCAGATGCCGCCGGAATCGTCCGTAGAAAGCGAGAAAACGGTCGATCCCCAGAGATGTCAGCAGAAACGGCACCGCCAGCCCGAGCGAGTAGATGGCCAGCAGGACAATGCCTTTCGACACTGTTTGTTGGGATGCTGCTATCGCCAGGATGGCGGCCAGAATTGGGCCAATGCAAGGAGTCCAGCCAAAAGCAAACGCGAAGCCCACCACGAACGATCCCCATGCAGTCTTGCCCGTACCTGCGGTGTGCATGCGCTTGTCAGCGTAGAGCGCGCTGATCTTCAGGATGCCGGTCAGGTGCAGGCCAAAGATGATGATGATCGCCCCGGCGATCTGCCCGAGCAGACCTTTATATTCACGTAGCAGCCTGCCGACAGAAGTGGCCGTAGCTCCCAGAGCCACAAAGACGACCGTGAACCCAAGAATGAAGGTAATGGAGTTCACCATCACCGCGCGCATGTGATTCGACGCCTGTTCGTCGCGCAGCTCGTCCACCGAAGCGCCGGAAATGAGCGAAATATATCCTGGGACGAGTGGGAGGACGCACGGCGAAAGAAACGACACGATCCCGGCCAAGAACGCCGTTAGTGCCAGTGGAAGAGTCTGCATATAGCGCAATTTTACAGGCCGCAGCGAACCGCCCATGGCATTTGTGGGCTATCATGTCCCAACCGCCAACCGCTCGGCACAAAAACACAAAATCAACTGACTAAACCACAACAGCGCCCCATGAGGCGACTGGGAGGTATCGTGTCCGCTAACACTGTAACTTCGCCTGCACCGCTTTCCATGCGCGATGCCCTGAAAATTTCAGGGTTCAAACGGCTTTGGTTCGCACAGGGGGTCAGCATCCTCGGTGACTTCCTCGCTATCTTCGGCGTCATCAACCTGATCACGTTTCGCTGGCATGGCACGCCTCTGCAAGTGACGAACGTGATGATCGCCTACATCATCCCGATCACCATCGTCGCGCCGCTCGCCGGCGTCTTCGTCGATCGCTGGAACGTGAAGCGCACCATGATCGCGAGCGACCTGATCCGCGCCGTTCTCATTTTGGGACTGGTCTTCGTCACGCGCCTCGAGCACATCTACGTGATCTTCCTGCTCGTAAGCACGGTCTCGAGCTTCTTCGGACCAGCGCAGTCCGTAACCCTGCGCACGCTCGTTCCCGTTCACGGACTGCTTTCGGCCAACGCGCTCATGTCGCAAGCGTTCTACACGATGCGTATCATTGCGCCCGCTGCTGCCGGACTGCTCGTCTACTGGCTCGGCGAGAGCTCCTGCTTCTACCTCGATACTGTAAGTTTTATCTTCTCCGCCGCCATGCTCTCGACCATCGTCGTGATGCGAATCGTTAGCCAGAAAAGTGGAGCAGGCGAAAAATCTGTCCACGGCCTCATGCGCGACTACACCGCCGGATCTCGATTCATCCTCACGCATCCGGCGATCTCGTTTGTCATGATCGCCATGATGACGGCGATGTTCGTCCTCAGTTGCTTCAGTCCTCTGATCTCCGTTTACGTGCGCGACCAGCTCCATGCCGGCACGCGCGCCTTCGGACTGATCAGCGCCATGATTGGAGTCGGACTCATCGTAGGCACGCAGACCGTCAATGCAGTTGCGAAAGGGCTTTCCAAGAAATACGTAGCGCTTTCCGGAATCTTCGGCCTGTCGTTCGCAACATTTGTGCTGGCTCTGTTCAAAACATCTCTTCTGGCCGGCGCGAGCATGTTCGGAATCGGCTTCGCGATCGCGTTCATCGTTGTGCCCGCCCAGACGTTAATGCAACAGGAGACCCCGCCAGATATGCTGGGACGCGTGAGCAGCAGCTTCATGGCCGTCTTTTCGCTCTCACAACTGCTAGGCCTGGTTCTCTCCGGATCCTTGGCCGACATGATCGGCATCCGGCGCCTGTTCTTCTATAGCGCCGTTCTGCTAACGGTATTGACGACAGCCGGTTACCTGTGGCTGCGCGATCCCAAGCCGGAGGAAAAGGCGATAGCCGCTGCCGGATAACCAAGCCGCGAAGCCACGAAGCGGGTGTAATCGGCACCGTCCGCGGTAGCGAACGGGTGTTCAGCCTTCGTGGCTTCGCAGCTGCTTTCTCGCGAACCGCGAGTAAACAGCTAAATCTGTTAGCCGGGACGGAGGACGATCCGGAGTAAACGATTCAGAGAATCCCGAAATAGGAGCTTGCGAGGACGAGAGCTGTGCGCGATGTTCTTGTGTCGCAACGATCACCGCGGAATTGCCTCTCGCAAGCGCCGTATGACAATTTTGTGCGGGCGCGCTATCAGGGCCTCGTCGCGCTGGTAAAAGTGAACCGAGTGGACTAGAGGGAACTGGCCGAGTTGAAAGATGGTGAAGCGCTCAAGGTCCCACTCGACAAATTGAGCGATTCCACGGAAAACGTTCGCTCGGCGCTGACCGCGCAAGCCACAAGTTAGATCGCCCCCTGGCACACGGCGGCCGACGCCCAGTTCCTCTACGTCTGGGCTACCAAGGCTTAAGAGAACGATTCCTGCTTGGGAACTGGCGAGAGTATGTCCCCAGGTTTGTTCAGGCGTTCCGGAAAAAACTGGGCACGGCAGGTCAGCGCGCATTTTCTAAGGCAGTTCTTAGATACGTCAGAATTACTGAAGTTGATCGCCATTTTCTTGCACCAGGCGGTGCTCGTGGGCTCTCGCTTTCTCGTGCAGCTCGTTCGACTTGCGAATGAACCGCGCGATTCTATTGATCGACTCCTCAAGGATGTCGACGTACTGCACAGGGTGATCGGATCCACTCCTTAGCATGTAGGTGGCATTGGTAGCCGCAGCAAGGGGATTGTTGATCTCGTGTGACAGTTCCCCGATCAACTTCGCCTTCTCCTCCCAAACTTTAGCGACCTGCAATGCTTTCTGGTGGGAAAGGTCGAAGTTAGTTTCCAGTGTCCACATTTCTTTGTCGGAAAGTCGCTGCCATCTAGTGGCTACGTGAATGAGCCGCCGATCTTTGGTGCGGTGAACGAGCTCGCCCTCCCACGATGTATGCTTGGCAAGCTGAGCTTCAATTTGCTCCAGGGAATCGGGAAATTTGGTGCAAAGAAGGTCGTGGCTCCTTTCGCCGAGCGCTTCTTTGGATGTGTAGCCGTACAGTCGTTCGGCGCCTTTGTTCCAGAAAGTAATTCTGTCCTGAGCATCGCGGACCAGAATGGGCTCATACGCGAGATCTAGCAGGCGAGCCTGAGCCTCCAGTGCCTGCTCTCTATTTTTTGTCTCTGTTGTGTCCTGCGTCACTCCGATGAGAAGTTTGCCGCGCTCGGGATGTTGGACCATGCGACCGCGTGTGCGAATCCAATGAACTTCTCTATTTGGCCATTGAACGCGGTACTCGACATCAAAATCTCCGCCTTCGTCCACCGCCTTCCGAACTGCATTCTGCACGCGCACGCGATCTTCTTCGTAAACAGGCTGCGGAGCATCCTTGCGATGTGCGATCTCGCATATTGGACGCCCAAAGAGAGGCACGCTGCCAGGAAGCCATTTCAGCTCGTCGCTTTCTACATGCCATTCCCATATGGCGAGACCAGCCAATTGCTGGGCCAAGATGAGTTCCTGCTCTTTGAACGGCATAGACTTTCCTGCCCCGCCGGTCCGCAGCTCGGGTTGGGTGACGATACGACAGTCTTAGATGCTGAAACCGTGGGGGTTGTGATCGCAGAGCGGCCGCAGAGCAGCGATATGCCACAACGCCTGCGAGAGAACCGAGCCGCCTTGCGATACGGATACTTCGCCTGATTCGCTGGTTTACTAGGTTTTCTGTCACTAGCTTTCGCCATTAGGCAAAGACGCCGCAGACAAACGTGGATCAGTGGCGATGTGTTTTCCGTAAATGGGATTGCAGCCAAATGGATGCGCGCTGCTTCCCTTCCTGCACCTGATCCGGTTGCATCCTGGTCCGCAAGATTTCTTCCTCGTGTTCTACGCGGATGTCACCGGCGGCCTTCGACAGTTCGAACCACGTGTAGGCAGCGATGTAATCTTTCCGAGTTCCGATGCCATCCATATGCATCTTCGCGACGTCGAACCGGATTCGCGCAATCTCGGCCGGCGCCATGCCGCGAGTGACTTCAATGGACCGCCGTTTCGCTCCGGCGCTTCCCTTTTCTCCGGCAATGATGTACCAACTGGCTGCTTTCTCCCGGCTTTTGGGTACGCCATCACCACTCATGTATGCCTGAGCTAGACGAATCTGGTCGGAGATCACGCCACGTTTGGCTCCGTCGGCCACGACAAGATGCGGAACCGCCTGACTTCCAGTGACCTTGCCGGTAAGAGGAGTTGCCGTCTCCTGCTTCGGACTGATAGCTGGAACCGCCGGTATGCGAGACGGCAAAGCCTGCGTCCTCTGCTGAGAGTTCGCGATGCGGTGGTCTGTGTGTTGGTGCACCAGGTAGAAACTCACCCAAGCCGCCAACAATGCCGCCGCGATCAGCGCCGACCATGGCAAAAAGCGCCTCCGTGCACTTCCCTCCCAGTCGGCGGATTGCAAATGTGTCTGGCCATTCGCGACGGAGCGATCCACATGAATGTTTTCTGCTGGTCTTTCCTCAGCTTCCCGGATAGCAACAGGAGCGTCGATTGCGTGCTCTGCTTGCCTGTACGTTAATCCTGCAAGATGGTCGCTGAGCAACTCTGAAGAGTTCTGTTGTGCAGCGAGGAGTGCTGTTGCCCGGTTCGCCGCACTCTCCACGACCGCTGCTCTCGCTTCATCGAAGTGTCCAGGCCGATCGGAAACAGCTTCGATAAGGCCAATGCAACGTGAGTCAACCACCAGTGGAACGGCGACCAGGGATCGTATTCCGAGCCGCTCGCTGGCAGCCCGCTCCACCCGCGGATCTATGCGGCTGTCGTAGCAGCGCTGGGTGCGGCGTTCGCGAATGCATCGCCCAGAAATTCCCGAACTCGGATCTACACGCGCTGCACGCGGCGGTACGCACGTGCCAAGACTGACTACACAGACCAGACTTCCCGCCGTTTCAGGATCTTCGCGCACGATCGCGACTCCGCTGGCGGTAATATTTGCAAGTAACTCTTCAGCCAGTCCTTCGAGATTGCCTGCCGTCCAGGGCGCGTCGGCAGAAAACGCCTGCAAACTCTGATCGCGCCAATTGCTTGCCAGATTTCCCATGCCGATCTATAGCAGCCGTGAGCCCCGATTAGTATGACTGGCCGTTCGCTCTTATGGAGGCCCGAGTTCCGGGACAATTTTCAAAACTTGCTGATGTCGAAACAGTAGCTCGCGATTCTCGTTGCCGCTGAGCATCCCCGCCCCACTCTGCCGCTTCTTCTACAAACACAACCTGTGACAAGTTTCGTCGAGCATGCGTGATTTTCTTTTCAGATCTGCTCAAGCCGTAGTTCTCGCAGTTGTCGCGCTTTTGATGGCTTGCGGCAAGCCGCAGAGATCCCAGGTCATAGTGCCACCGCCGCCAGAGCTGCCACGCAGCTCAAGTGCTCCACCGGTTGCACAGCCGGCCAAACTCTCCGCCACAGAAGAGCGACTGCATCGGATCGGCGACGAGATGGAAAAGCTCATTTCGCAGCCTGCATTCGCCGTACCTGACGCGATTTTGAATCGCACCGCCTGTCTGGTAGTATTCCCATTTCAGGAACGCGACACAGCTGCCCTGCAAGGTTTTGCGTCGTGTCGAAATTCTGAAAGGCAGTGGACAAGTCCGGTAGTTGTGAACCTGCTTTCCTCCTCGACAGCGCCACTCAAATCTGACCTCTACGTCCTGGTTCTGAGTGATCGCGCTCGGCGGCGCCTCATTTCCGGCAACCTGGAACTTCGCTCTCCTCTGCGAATTTCGCCGGGGCCGACGCGCTCGAAGCACGCCATTCTGGACCAGGTGACGGCCAGCCGCGATGTCTTCGGTTACTCGATCGCGAACGGCGAGCTGCGGAGCGCCCTTCCGCCCAAAGGAAAGATCTCACTTAATGCGGGGGAGACGCAGCAGTTATACGGACATCCGCTCGACAGCGCTCAACTGCTCGGCGACGGCACTATGTCATCGTCCGTGACCAGTTTCTACCGCGTGGATGTTGCGTCGTTTTTCAACACTATTACTCCAGCCGGCATCATCATTCACCATTCCGTTCTGATCCCCGGCGGAGATCTGCCGGAGGCCGAACGCGCTCTCGACCGGTTTCACTATGCGCGCGGGTACGAGATTTCCTGTTTTGGGAAGGTCTATCACATCGCGTACCACTATCTGATTTTGCCCGATGGGCGGGTTGTGAGCGGTCGTCCGGAGCGCTGCGAGGGCGCGCACGCGCGAGGATACAACTCGTATCTCGGCATCGCCCTGGTAGGCGATTTCAGTTCACACACGAGTTCCGCAGGCACGCGCGTAGCGGCGCGACCGACAAAGGCGCAAATGGCAGCGCTGATTCGATTGTGTTGCTACTTGCGGCAAAAGTATTCGATTCCACTGCAGCGCATCATGCTTCATAACGCCGTCTCGCGAACGGAGTGCCCGGGAGAGGGCTTCGAATTCAATACTGTGTTGGCGGCAGTGAGCCGTGAATCTGGAGCGGGATCATGAAGCCCAGCGTGATTCGCATATGCGCCCTCCTCTTCACACTGCTGTGGCTCGCGACCGTGGCGGCATCAGCCGGGGCGATTCATGCAAAACGCGCCGGCATGCGACAGGCCTCGAACTCAGATGTGCCACTGCTCCTTTTTCAAAGTATTGACAACCGCCTCACATCGATCGACGAGGAGAATCAAAAGCTCAGTGCTTCCGCACACAAGTTTCATCGAGTTCGCAAGGTGGGGCGACAGAAACAATTGCTGCGACAACTTCAGCATTCGAAGCAATCGCGAGACCGTCTGCAAAGAGTCCGCCAATTACTCGCAATTTCGTCGCGCGCCGAGCAGAGATATCGCAACCGGCATCAAGCCTATGGAGCCACTCTCTTCCGCGATCTTCACGCAAAGGTATCTTCAGTGAAAACAGCGTTGCTTCATGCGCAAAAGGCGCCAACCGTTCCGGCCTGGAGCCGCGAGGAACAGCTTGTAAATACGCGCATGCTCTCGGTCATCACGCAATTTCAGGCGATCTCTGGAGGATACGTCGCCCTCGCTTGTCACCCAGGCTCCTGGGCGTGCTGCCAGCCCCGGATGTTGCGGGACGGCAAAGTAGTCGTTCGCGGATGTACATGGTCATGCGCCTCGAAGCTGGCAGCCTGCCGCGGCGGCTGTCTGGGACGGCGGACGCCGAATACCGTTGTCGCCGTTAGGAACACGCCAAAGCCACCGATCTTTGCAAAATCCCCGAAGCTCGCAACGACACAGGTTCAAACGACCAAACCAAAATCTCACGTCCCGGTGCCGGCAACCCGTCAAGGTTCCGCGACCGGCCAGTGACTCCGAAAGCCTCACAACTTTTTCTTCCAATTCCGGTTAGAGCTACTTAGAGCTCTCAATGTTTTCAGCAACTCGCTGTTCTGTCCCTGTATCGCTCGGCGCGAGGCGGCGGTGGTTCGCGCTAGTGTTGGTGATTTCTACTGCTTTTCTCTCGGTTGGCTTTGCCCAAGACGCCGATGACAATACGGCATCGCCCTCGGCCGGTGCGCAATCCGATACTCCCAGGTATTCGGCCGAAGTGAAGGTCGTGAACCTGCTTGCGACTGTGCGCAACAAGCACGGACAAATCATCAACAATCTCTCTAAAGATGATTTCACGTTGGAGGAAGACGGGCGTCCGCAAACGATCAAGTACTTCACGCGCGAGAGCGACATGCCGTTGAAGCTGGGTTTGCTCGTCGATACCAGCATGAGCACGCTGAAGGATTTGCCCGACGAGCGCAGCGCAAGTGTCAGTTTTCTTGATCAGCTCGTGCGTGAAGAGAAAGACGCGGCGTTTGTGATTCATTTTGATCGCCAGGTCGAGCTGCTGCAGGATCTGACTTCGTCGAAGCAGAAGCTGGCTTCGGCTACCGATCAGATTGAACCCAGTTCGCGCGATGACAACCAGAGTTCGGGCGGATCACCAACCGGATATCCGGGCGGAGCCCGAGGCGGTCATCATCATTTTGGCGGTGGTGGAACGCTGCTCTATGACGCCGTCTTTCTTGCCTCCGATGAGCTAATGCAGAAACAAAAAGGACGCAAAGCGCTCATCCTGCTGACCGATGGAGACGACCGCGGCAGCAAGACCTCGCTCGTCAGCGCAATCGAGTCTGCGCAGCGCGCAGACACGATCGTGTATTGCATTTACTTCAAAGGCGAGGACCCGGGCAACTTTGGTGGATTCGGCCGCGGCGGACACGGTGGATGGGGCGGCCTAGGCGGCATGGGCGGCCCCCGCGCAGGTCGCGGCGGCTATCCGCAGGAATCGCATGAAGACGGCAAGAAGGTGCTGGAGCGCATGGCAAAAGAAACCGGCGGACGCATGTTCGAGATCTCCAAAAAACAGCCGATCGATCAAATCTATTCCCAAATTGAACAGGAGCTGCGCAATCAATACAGCCTGGGATACACTCCGGACCATAATGGAACAGAGTCGTATCACAAGATCCATCTAGCCTCCAAAGAAAAGAACGACATCGTCCAAACCAGAGATGGATACTACGACTAAGACGACCTCCCGCTTCTAAGCATGCATTGGCAGTCGGCTTTTCTTTGAAACAGTGGGCCAGAAAAAAATGGTGACAAAAAGACGGTGACAGGCGGAAGGCCTTCCTGAAGTCTTTGCTGTTTTTCCTATGCCTCCTCTTTTCTCTCGCTGCTATCATTCCGCGATGCTACGCAAGCGCGCCTTAGGTCTTTCCGTTCTTCTGTTCGCCTTCATTCTTTCCGGACAACAACCCGCTGCTCCCCAAAGTGAGCAGAGTTCTGCGCCGGCGCACCACCTCTTTTTTCGTGTGACGCTTGGCTCCGGCTTTCACGAGCGTCAGTCCGGACGCCTGCTCATCTTCCTGCGCAAAGGCAGCGGCGAGAAGGAACTCGGGCCCGGCTTTATCCCCGGAGAGACGTGGATCGCGGCGCGCGAGGTTGAGTCGCTCGCTCCCGGATCGTCGATCGATGTCGATGCCGACGACATTGCATATCCGAAGCCGTTCAGCCAGGCGCCGGACGGCGATTACCAGGTGCAGGCGCTGCTCGACATCCACCACGCCTACAACTATGAGATCACCGGCGGAGATCTTCAAAGTGCAGTCGCGACGCTGAGCGCTTTCCATCCCGCGAACATGACCGCGCCGGTTCGTGTCACGCTCGAATCCGAGCGCAAAGGCGTGGCTCGATTTGCGAATGACGATCCTCAATGGAAGCCGCCGTCGCTCGTGGCCGGCGTCGAGCCCGTGCACTTTGAAAGCGCCGATCTCACCCGGTTCTGGGGGCGCCCGGTGTTCATCACCGCTTATGTTGTGCTCCCGCCGAAGTACGGAAATGGGAAGGAGACCTATCCCACCGTTTACTGGACGCATGGATTTGGCGGGAACGCGGAGAACATTGCATCGCGAGCCGCCGGGATACGCAAGATGATGGAAGAGGGCTCGATTCCGCCGATGATCTTCGTCATGCTCGACGAATCGTTCCCCACCGGATGCGTCGAATTCGCCGACTCGGTCAACAACGGTCCCTGGGGACGCGCGCTCACCGCGGAATTTATTCCCATGCTGGAACACAAGTACCGCATGGACGCCAAACCGAGCGGACGCTTCCTCAACGGCCACTCCAGCGGAGGATGGGCAACGCTGTGGCTGCAGGTCGCATATCCAAAAATCTTCGGAGGCACCTGGTCCACGTCGCCCGATCCGTCGGACTTCCACAACTTTACCGGCCCAGATCTCTACGCGGCGCATGCGAATGTCTATCGCGAGACCGACGGCTCTCCGTACATGCTGGTGCGCATGGGCGGCAAAGACGTGGCATCGTTCGAAGGCTTCGCGGAGCAGGAAACGGTGCTCGGTCCTTATGGAGGGCAGATGGCGTCGTTCGACTGGGTCTTCTCGCCGAAGTCGGCAAGCGGAGCGCCGATGCAGATGTTCGACCGCGACACCGGCGAAGTAAATCTTGAAGTAATCAAGTACTGGGCAGAACACTACGACATAGCCAAGAAAGTGGAACGCGAGTGGCCCAAAAATGCCCGCGATCTAAAAGGAAAGATCCACCTGATCGTAGGCACGGCCGACACCTTCCATCTGGACGAGTCGGCTCGCCTCTTGCAGAAAGCGCTGGAGAAAGTCGGCGCAGACGCTCACTTCACTTATCTTCCCGGCAAGACACACGGGGATCTCTACGAAGCCAACGGCGACCGCATGGCACTGATGAAGCAGATCGCAAAGGAGATGTACGCGGTCGCGAGAGCGGCGCACTGACGGGTGCTCACATTTCGACTACCGGATACAGGCTACCGGCTGCCAGCCAATTCGTGGTCCCTGATATCTGAGCTCGTCCAACATGTTCTTCTCTGCGACGAGAGTTCAAAAAAGTGTTCAGCCGGAAGGCTATTTCTTTAACCAACCTTCTAACTCGAGCCACTCGGCGAACCGGTCGATCCAATGATCTGTAGGCAAGTTGTGCTTGTGCATTCCGAAGCCGTGGCCGCCCTTAGCGTACATATGCAGTTCAGCCGATTTGTGAGCCGCCAGCCACTTCTGGTACAAAGCAACGCTCTGCGGAGCGAGTCCGAGATTGTCATCGGTTGCAGCGGCGACGAACATGGGAGGCGCATCTGCCGGCACGACTGCATCGTCAAATCTTTCCCCACCCGCGTAGATGGGTGCGACGAAGGCAGGCCGGCTTTCAGGCGAGTAATGGAATGCAACTCCCGCAGTCACCGCCCCACCCGCGGAGAATCCAATGATACCCACGCGATCCGGGGAAACACCCCATTCTGACGCGTGTTGCCGAACATAAGTGACCGCCGCTAATCCGTCGGCCATGGCGAGCGGAACCACCTTTGAAGTCGTCTCCCGGAACTTTCCGTTGGCCATCATCGCGGCAAATTCCTGTGTGGCATCCTCGCCGGTATGAGCGAGGCGATACTTCAACACGAAAGCGGTCACGCCTCTCGCAGCCATGTACCTGGCCACATCGGTGCCCTCGCTGCTGATGGACAATGCCACGAAACCGCCACCAGGGCAAATCACCAGCGCGGTACCGTTTCTCAACTCTGGAGAAGGTTTAAAAACCATCAAGCTTGGCTTGGTCACGTTGGCAACGACGTCCGTGTTCCAAAGCTTCGAGAAGTATTCTTTCTCGGGATAACTCTCCTGCACGGAGCCAGGCGGCGTGCCAGGATAAAGGGGAATCACATCTTGAGCGGCGCCGAGAGTGGTCAGAAACCCTACCAGGCAAAGAACTCGAAGGAATCGTTTCATGGGCGCATAGTTTAGCAGTGAGTCACGTCTGCGAAGCGGGTTGAGACTCGGTGTCAATGATTTTGACCGGTACGCGATTCGCTTGGGTGATTCCCATGGAAGTAGGCTTTTAAGCTGTCGGCGGTAAACCGTGCTTGATGTGTCCGGCGGGTTGAGCTAGGCTGCCGATGCTCATGCAGACTTCCAAAAACAATGCGGCGTGGGATGATGCGTTGCGCGGCCTCAAACGAGGTGATTTTTCACATCTTGATCCCCTGTTCCAAAGCGTAAAGGGCTCGCGGCCACAAATCGAACAGTGGGTGGAACAAGGGCTGTTTCGCGGTCACGACCAAGAACTCGCAGAAGCGCTTACCTGCGCATGTTTCAATGGCCGAACCGAAGTTGCTGAGTACTTGCTGAATAGGGGAGTTTCACCTGCGGGCGGAGCAAGCACCGGGTTGGACGCTATTCATTGGGCTGCTAATCGAGGCCAACTGGAAGCCGTACGTTTGCTGATTCGCCACAAAGTGCCGCTTGAGTCTCGCTCAATGTACGACGGTACTGTTCTGGGTACGGCAGTATGGTCGGCTGTCAATGAACCTCGAGCCGATCATCTCACTATCATTGAGGAGTTGCTGGCCGCCGGTGCTCGCGTGCACGAGGCAGGTTATCCGACCGAAAGACGCGATATCGATGCTTTACTGAGACGATATGGTGCGTCGTGAGAAATGATTGATTGGCGAGCGCCGGCAGGTTCACTGTGTTCCATTCGAGACGAAGACGGGTCCTCGTCAACAATTTGGAACTCTCAACGAAGAGCATCCCAGTGACGGAAAATCGCGATGAACGGAGCCACCCACGCGGGTTCCAAATTAGGAATAGTCGGACAGCCGCCCGCACTGTCGATCCACGCGTAACCGACGCTAACTTCCGTTGACATTACAAAGAGCAGGCATAGATTGCGAAAAATCTGTGTTTAGCTAATAGCCAGGAGCTAGAGGCTTAGCAGCTTCTTCTTGCCACACCCTGTCCCGCATTTGTCGTATTGATCTCGCAGCTAATTACTTTCTAGTTATCGACTAGCGCTTTCCAATATGGTAAAAGGTCGCTCGCTTGTCTCTTCCGCGCAAGTGCATATGACTCGTACTGCTTCGGGAAAGACTAAGTCCTCAAACGTGTCTGCGGAAACCGGGCTTTCAGTAGGACATGAAAGCAAACTTAACTTGCCATGAACTACAAGCTAAAGCCAGTCACCGCGCTCGTTGGAGGATAAAGATGGAGTGACGAGTATGTTCACACTCACGCCGACGGAAATAAGCGGCTCGACTTCCGGCAGCATTCCCCCTAACGCTAAAGATCACTCAAGCAAATGGAAGTCCCGGTTGCAAGGATCTGCCATGTATGACGAACACGGAAAATGGCAGGCCAAAGACTTGACTAACCGGAACACGAATCTGCAATTCGCCTATACCCTGGCGATCGGCTTGGTTCTTCTGCTGTCTCCGAGTCGCGCTGTTGCGAGCGATGAACAGAACCATATTCAGGAGATCATGGCCGGCGTCAATGGCAACTCCAAAGTCCAATTTATCGTTATCCAGCAGGAGGGGGGCGGCAACTTATGGGGCCCGCAGGCTACCGAGACTCAATCGAGGGTGATGCTACAGTTTTTCGACGCTGCGGGAAGAGAAACTGGCAAGTTCAGATTCCCGCACGATGTGCCCGCTGATACTCACCCGCAGTTGATTGCGACCCAGGACTTTGCCAACCTGACTGGAGCACCGACTCCCGATTTCATTATGCCGCCGCTCCTCAACCCGATTGGTGGGATGGTGTGCTTCACGAACAATCCGTTGAACCCCAACGCGTCTTCTCGAACCGACTGCGTTGCTTACGGGAGCTTTCCTGCTGCCCAAACGGGAACTGACTCCGGCGGCTGCAACGGCGCTGTTGTAGCAGGTCCTCCGGCGGCCGCCCTTCCCATCATGAATACGGTCAGCCTGAAACGCACCTCTACCTCTTGCGGTTCCGTCCCTAACTCCGATTTCGCCATCAATACGACACCTACACCGACGAACGATGCGGGACAGACGCTCACCATCCCGGTAGCAACCCAAGTCGACCAGGGCGGGAACCTTTTCAACTTCGAGACGTTTCAGGGCAATGGGCGGACCTGCGCAACTTGTCACATAGCGAGCCTGAATTTCGCGCTGACGCCGAGCAATATCCAGTCGCGATTCAATACCGTCTCCACGACGTTTGATCCGCTGTTTGTCGGCGAGATGAAGCCGTCCAGCTTCGATGCCGGCTATGACTTCAATCTCAACACGCTGGTTCTGAGCGACACGGTGTCGAGCGCGGCGCCATGCATTGGAACGTTGCAGGGCATGCTAACGAGTGGAAGCGGAGCGACAGCCAAGGTGCTGACGCAGGTTTCACCGACCACCTATCTTGTCTACGGCGGCATGAACCCGGCCTTGTCCGGCACAGTGAGCGACAGCAACTCGTGTACGGGAACCGTCGCGAGCATCACCGCAGGAAGTCTCGGCGCTATCTCAGGTTCGTCTGTGCTCGGCCTGGAAGATCCGAAGCGGATGAGGACGAGCCTGGATACGCTGAACTTCCCTCAAGGCCGTGGCCTCATTCTGGAAAACATCGATGGCTTTTCCCCAACGACGACCGCGCCCGTGTTCCGCAAGTCTCCCCACCTACTGAACCTGAGCGAAAGATTTGGCCCGTTTGGACTCGGCGGCAACTTCAGCGATCTGCAATCGTTCGCGACGGGAGCCATCATCCAGCACTTCCCGCGGACGCTGGCTCGGAACAGCGGTGGATCGGCCCCAGATTTCCGGCTGCCGACATCTGATGAGTTGGCCGCCCTGGAAGCGTTCATGCGTGCGCAGGAGTTCCCGGCAGGAAACGATCCGAACAAGTTCAATTTAAGCCGGTTCGTGGTCACGGCCGCGCAACAGCGAGGCTTTAATGATTTTTTCGGCGCGGCCGAGTGCTCGTTTTGCCACAGCGGGACGGTTCTCACCGATGGAGCGCTATTCGACACTGGTGTGGTGAACCAGACCATCAACTCGGCTGGAGTCGACAACCTTCCCTGCGAGGGCACACCCTGCGGGTCGCGTGCGTTCGTCGTCCGCCAGCTTTTCAACATCGCCAACCTGGGTCCGTTCTTCCACGACGGCTCCGCAGCCACATTGCAAGATGTGCTCGCGTTTTATAACTCGTCTTTCTTCAACACCTCGCCAGGTGCGGCGTTTTCCGGCCAGATCAATACTGCGGCGATTGGGCCCACCGCCACCGACGACATCATCGCCTTCCTGGAAGGCATCAGCTTCAGCCCGTTTACCCCGACTTTCGGTCCCGTTGGAACGGGTGTGACGATTACCGGCACGGCCTTCACCGGAGCCACAGCTGTTTCGTTTAACGGAGTGGCGTCTACGTTCACAGTCAGCCCCTCCGGAACAATCGCGACGACAGTTCCCGGCGGGGCCACCACAGGCCCCATCACGGTCACCACGCCTGGCAGCGGGCCTTTGAAAACCACGACGCGCTTTACGGTTACGCCAGCCATCGTGTCCTTTACACCGGCCAACGGTCCGGCTGGAACGGGTGTCACGATTACCGGCACGAACTTAACTGGGGCCAGAGGCGTTTTTTTTGGTGGAAGGGTGGCTACATTCACGGTGAGCAACTCCGGGACGGTCACGACGACAGTTCCCTTCGGGAGTACCACGGGTCCCATCACGGTCACAACGCTGGATGGGACCACGACCAGCGCTGCCAGCTTTACGGTTACGCCCGGGGGCCCACTTTTTAGTCTGGCCGCCACGCCTCCTTCTCAGATTGTCTCCGCCGGCTCCCTCACGACTTACACCGTAACAATTTCGCGGAGTGCAGGTTTCGTCGATAATTTGACCTTTAGTGTTACCGGATTGCCGGCATCGGCTACGGCAAGTTTCAGCCCGAACCCGAGTTCCGGCAACTCTTCGACGATGACCGTGACTACCACCGCCGCTCGTGCCCAATTGGCGCCTGGGCCGACGCTCGGGTCTCCCTTGGATAACTTCGGCGGCCATGCTTGGCCGGTGTGGGCTGTCTGCCTGCTGGCAATGGTTCTGCCTGCTCACGGGAACAGAGCCAGGAGGCACATTCCACGGAGGTTCTTTGCGATTGGCGCATTCGCCGCGCTGCTCTGCATCAGCTGCGGCGGAGGTTCTGCTCCGCCACCACCACCACCCGCAACGCCCGGAACGCCACCCGGAACCTACACGATCACAATGACCGCTACCAGCTCCAATTCAAGCGTACAACCGGTAAGTATGCCAGTCACGTTGATCGTCAGGTGATGGCGAAAGGGGAACGGCCTGCGACCTGTCAGAGATAAATGATTCCCGAATCAGGAATCAACAAGTAACAGGCATAGCGCGATTTGTAAGTTTTTGATTCCGCATTTGGGAAAACGGGAGAGACTGGTTACCGGATTTCGTCGCCGGATTTCTTACAGCGCAGGCTGCAGAAGACGATCCGCCATTCTCGCTGGATTATGGGTGCCTGAACCTCCGCGGGCGAAAATAGTCCAAGCCTTTGCCGTAGTTTTTGGGAACGTCCCGTCGTCACCAGGTTTTACCCCTCCTATAACTTGTCATCCTGAGCCGCATTTTGGCGAAGGATCTCCCGCAATATTTCCGACTGAAATGCCGCCGGTATGGCTCCTTCGCCAAAACCCAGGCAATTGACCAAAGAGCCTCGTAAGCGCGTGTTAGGCATAAGCATCCCGGGAGATCCTTTGCGCAAACGCGACTCAGGATGAAAGGCTTGCCGCTGCTGTTTGCAGTCAGCTAGCAGCTCAGCAGTTTAGAAGTTTGTTCACAGCGATTGCCGAGTGTCGACTCCCTTGATTAACGCAAGTTGTCTGGTACCTCGCCATCCTGCCCATTGATGACGTAGTCGATGGCACGTTGCAGACCCGCTTCGGTCCACACATAACGCCTGCTTCCTCCGCCGGACCACGGACTGCTCGAATCTTCCCAGCAGCGGTCTTGCCGCAGTTGGCGGGTTGCATTTGCTTTCAACGCATTCAGGACCAATCGGGATGTGCCGCGGTAGAAATGACGGCGTGGACGTGGTTCGTCCTTACGTTCAGCGCCCGGAGAAGCCAGTTCCGAATATCACGCGTTTCGCGAATCGCCCTTCGACGGACTGGCGTTGCACCGCCGTGAGCACAACAGGGACTCTCTTGAGCCGGACCTCGGTTTGAACAAGGCGGGCAGCGTTGGGGGGAAAGACCGGCGTGCCATACTGATTGTGAAATCGATCGACCGATCCGCGCGGATCGCCGTGCAACCATGTCCCGTAAGAACGAAAGATGATCAGGTAAGCCAAAGGCACGCTCTCGGCCACGGCCGAGCAGTCTAACAGAAACTCCTGCGGTAGCGGGTGGCGCTTTTGTCTTTGGGTTTTGCGGTTGGTGTTGCTTTTTGATGTTTGCGGTTGCTCTTACCTGGCTGGACGGTTCGACGACTTCATGACAGTCCCACGCCGCCTTCCATGGAGAGGAGAAGCAAATGGGAGACAGTCTCAGGCTATCCCGCCGAGTTCCGCCTGGCTTTGGTAGTGCCTTCGAGTGAAGCTAGACAGTGGCTGCAGAGGCACTTTCAACAGGATCCGTCTTACGCCTGCGCAAATTCATCGACTGATCTTCCGGCGACATCTTCGCGAATAATTCCTGCGCTCGCGCCAGTGCCGCCGTAACATTTGCGCATACATTCTGTGCTCCCACGTGCTGCTCAAATTCTGCTTGTTTCATGAGTTTTGCCGGCTGTGGCAAAGCACCGCATAAGATCAAATGCCGACCACTACCGTGGACCGCGTCCGCAAACTCCTCGAGTGCGCGCACCCCGGTCGCGTCGAGCGCAGTCATATTGCGAAGACGCAGGACAACGATTGCTGGCATCTGGTCGAGCCGTGCTACTACGTCGTTGATCTTGTCAGTGGCTCCAAAAAGAAAAGGACCGTGAATGCGGAAGATACTCACGTAGGGAGGAATCTGCTTGTCCTGCAGGATATGGACGCGACCATCTTCCAAATACTCTGCCGTGACTTCCGAGACGGTCGTAGTCGACGTGACGTTGCGCAAATAGATCAAGATTGCCAGCATCATGCCTGCTTCGACGGCCACAGTTAGATCGGCGAATACCGTGAGCAGCAGAGTAATGAGCCAGACTGCAATCTCGAGCTTGCTCAACCGCAGCAGTTCCGGAATTTCGCGCCACTCGCCCATGTTGTACGACACGACCATCAGGATGGCGCCAAGGACACAAAGCGGAACGAACTTCGCCAACGGCGCGGCGAACAGAAGAATGCTCAGCAATGTGAGCGCATGCACCATTCCCGAAACAGGAGTCTTTGCGCCAGAGCGAATGTTGGTTGCGGTACGTGCAATCGCGCCGGTTGCGGGCAGACCTCCAACGAGTGGCGAGGTCAGGTTTGCAATTCCCTGCGCAATCAATTCCACATTGGGATTGTGCCGGTCGCCGCTCATGCGGTCGGAAACCACGGCTGACATAAGCGATTCGATGGCGCCGAGCATAGCGACCGTAATTGCAGGCGAGATCAAAGGCCGAACCAGGCTCAATTTGAGATGTGGAATAGCCAAGTGCGGTAATCCAGACGGGATGCCGCCAAAGCGGGTGCCGATCGTCTCCAGCGGCAGTCTAAAAATCAACGCCAACGCAGTCCCGACAAAAAGCGCGACTATGTAGCCTGGAATCCGCTTCACATATTGGGCAGTCAGGATGATGAGCGCGAGTGAAATGAGCGACAACAACGTCGCCGAGAGCGAAATCGAGCGGAAATTGACCGCGATCGCATGCATGCGGCCCAGGAAGTCGCCGGGAACGGAGGCTATCCGCAACCCAAAAAAGTCTTTGATTTGTGTGCTCGTGATCAGAATCGCAATGCCATTGGTGAATCCCACCACAACCGGCCGCGGGATGAAACGAACAGCAGATCCCAGCCCAGTCGCTCCCATAAAGATGAGCATGAGTCCGGCGAGCAGCGTACAGATGAAAAGGCCGGAGACGCCGTGATTTGCAACAATTCCGGCAACGACGATGACGAAGGCTCCGGTCGGACCGCCGATCTGGGTGCTCGATCCGCCGAGCGCAGAAATCAGGAACCCCGCAAAAACAGCTGTGTAAAGACCGGCCTGCGGCGACATTCCTGAAGCAATCGCGAATGCCATTGCCAATGGCAAGGCAACGAGTCCAACTGTAATTCCGGCGAGGAGATCAGAAAGGAAGGTGCGGAGCGTGTACGTCCTTAATAAAAGGACAGACTTCGGCGACCATTCGGCTAGGGCTGACATGGAAATGAGCGGCCTACGATATATCCTGCTCGCATGGCGATGGAGGCGAAATAAGGCAAACGCCTCGGTTCGCCTTCAAAACAACAGCAGACGCAGAATAAACCGGTGCCAGGAAGCTGTGAAGAAATTGGGACGTGAGCGACCCGATAAAGTTATTGCGGAAAAGATCGATGCTCGTACACTGCAGGTGTGACGAATGATCGGAATGCTCCTCCTCCGCGACTAGCGTCCATTGACCGTCGCCAGCTTGTGTTGCGCACTGTGGATGTGGAAAGACTTATCGAAGAGGACCACAGCGCACGTTCGATTTGGGAACTGGTTGAACGGTTGGATCTCAGTCTTTATCACGCACAGATTGAAGCAGTCGAGGGCCGTGCCGGGCGCGATCACACCGATCCACAGTTATTGATCAGTTTGTGGCTGTATGCGTACAGCCGTGGCATCAGTTCGGCACGCGAGGTGGCACGGCAGTGCGAATTTGAGCCGGGCTTTCAATGGCTGTGCGGCCTAGAAGCGATCAGCCATCGAACCTTATCGGGCTTTCGCTCGGAGAACAAGGCAGCGCTGGACGACCTGTTCGTACAGGTGCTGGGCATGATGAGCGCCGAGGGATTGATCACACTGGAACGAGTAACGCTGGACGGGACAAAAATCAAAGCCAACGCCGGCAGCAACAGCTTCCGCCGCAAAGAAAAACTGGAAGCGCATCTGGAACTGGCGCGCGAGCAAGTACGCATCCTCAATGCAGAAAGCGAGCAAGAGGAGAGCACGTGTAAGCGTCAAGCTGCCGCGCGACGGCGAGCGGCGCGGCAGCGGGTCAGTCGGTTGGAAGCGGCGGTGCGCGAAGTAGAGCGTCTGCAGAAAGAGAAGAAACACGATCGCAAAGAGTTCGTGGCGCGCGCCTCGAGTACGGATTCGGACGCGCACGTGATGAGGAACGGCGAGGGTGGAACGGTACCCAGCTATAACGTACAACTAGTCACGGACACAACTCACGGCCTGGTGGTGAATGTGGAAGCCACCACC
Organism: Terriglobales bacterium; assembly: GCA_035764005.1. Lineage (NCBI taxonomy): Bacteria > Pseudomonadati > Acidobacteriota > Terriglobia > Terriglobales > Terriglobales bacterium. The sequence continues at coordinate 7,203 of DASTZZ010000062.1, read as the reverse complement.
GACGCCATCGATTACCGTCAGCTGAAACCGGCTCTGGAACGATGCGCGACGACGCTAGGTCGGACACCAAAGCAAATCGTGGCCGACGGAGATTACACCAATCATGCGTCGGTGCAAGTGGCAGCTGATTGCGGCGTGGACTTCTACGGGTCTTGGCAAGACAGCTGGAGAGCGGTGGAGCGGGACGCCTGCGGTCGCACCGGCAATTTCCTGGCCAGCGCTTTTCCATACCATCCCAAACGGGATTGTTTTACCTGTCCCGCGGGACAGAAGCTCACGCACCAGGCTCGTATAAACCGTGGTAGTGGCGTGATCGGGCACGTGTACCGTCCGGGAAAAACGGTTTGTAGCAAGTGCCCACTGCGCGGCCAATGCGCTCCCGCCGGTGCACGCCCTGGCTGGTGGCGATCGATCACGCGCATCGACGAACCGGCAGCGACCACCGCATTTAAGACGAAGATGGCGACCGAACCGGCGCAACAAATCTACTCACAACGTTCTCAAATCGCGGAGTTTCCTCATGCTTGGCTGAAGGAGCGCTGCGGATTACGCCAGTTCCGTTGTCGAAGTCGCTTGAAAGTGACGATGGAAGTGACTTGGGCCTGCCTCAGCTACAACCTGGCAAGATGGTTCAACATAAAACGAAAGACCACTTTGGGAATAGCATATGCCTGACGCTGTCCCCTCATGCCACAATACCTGTCAAAAGCCCTTCTAACTAAGGAGACTCAGTACCAATAGCGAAGCGAGCGGAGAAACTCTTGCCCCGATGAACAGAAAACAATTTCTTCACAGCTTCCAGACGGAACGTATTCTCAATTTATTCCCGTACCGGGAAGACGTTCCGTCTGGAACGTGCGAAGAAATTCATTCTGAATTTTAGGGGTGAAACAAAATGCCTTTCCACTCGCGCGCGTTCGATGAGTTCATCACTGTCCCACGCCCGTTTCCGCAGAGACGAGAAGCTGGTCCAACTGCTCGAACTGCTCGCTGCAGCCACTTGTACTTCCGGAGGCGATGGCATCGTCGAGAGCTTGTTTTGAGGGATAGAGGTCGTGCAGAACGACGAGGGTCTCGCCGCCTCTTTTTTCTTCGAAGGTTACCGTGGTGACGGCCCCGCCTTCATCGCCTTCGTCATTCGTCCAGACGAGGCGCGAGGGCGGAGTCACTTCGACGTACCTGCCGAAGAATGCCATTGGCTGATCCGAGGCGGGATGACTGAAGACGAAACGGTATGTGCCCCCGGTACGAGCGTCGGCCTCGCAGGAAACGAAGGATATTCCGAACGACTTCGGCGCCCACCACCGCTTGAGCAGTTCCGGCTTGGTCCAGGCATCGAAGACGATATGCGCCGGGCCGTTGAAGGTTCGCGTCACGACGAGCTCACGATCGGATTTCCGTTCTGCCGTCGTGCCGTACTTTGTGGAGTTGATTGCATTATCTTTTCTTTCGCTCATGGGCGTTCTCCTTCTGTTTCAATTCGTCGACCAGCTTGTCCAGTTCGTTGAAGCGTGCGGCCCAGAGCTGGCGGTACCTCTCGATCCATGCCGCCTCTTTCTCGAGTGCGCGTCGGCCGAGCCTGCAGGTGCGCACACGCCCGACCTTTTCCGTGACGACGAGCCCTGCCTGCTCCAGGACGCCGACGTGCTTCTTCATGCCCGTCAGCGTCATGTGAAACTTCTCGGCCAGGTCGGTGATCGAAGCATCCGCGCGTCCTAGCTGTTCCAGAACGCCGCGTCGGGTGGAATCTGAGATGGCGGCAAACGAAGCGTCGAGGACGGGTTCTCTATACTGAACCATATGGTTCAGTATAGAACGGCGGGCGCAGGAACTGCAAGGTTGGCTTTCCAAGTGGAGCACCGGTTTCCTGGAAATTCCGACTAGAAAACCGTAACCCATAATGGGAAGAGAGCGTCGGCATCGGCCGTCTACTTTTTTACGCGCTCCAGCTTCCAAGGCTTGAGTTGTGGCGCATCGACGCCGTCTCCAACAGGACGAATTTCGGCCTCACCCTCGCCCGCTAACTTCATTTCATATTCTGTCTTTTCCGGATAGCTGATACCGGTAGTCGTATTCATATGCGCTTTGCCGGTGCACGTGAAATGAAGGATGTTCCCTTCAACTTTCGCAAAAGTTATGTCGTCAGATCCCTCATGCGCCCGCGCGTCAATCAAGTTTCCCTCGCTGTCCAGCGCGATCGCGATGTGGTTGGCTGTGCCGGAGAGCTTTCCACCCGTGTTCTCGAGTTTGACGGTTTGAAAGGTCTTGCCCCTGAATTTTGCTTCCCAGGTACCAACGAAAGCCCGAACGTCGGCTGCATCAACCTTCGGCGGCGCAACCTGCAGCGAGAATGCAGTAGTCAAACTGGATGCCACTATCAGGAACGCAGAGGCAGCGAGAAGAACAAGACGTTCAGCAGTTTGGGATAGAGATTTTTGTTTCAACAGAGTCATGATGCGTTCCTCCAGCGTGTCTCTGTCAAAGAGAGACTGTTCAAACGTCCGTGGAATCCCACCGTCGCGCAAACATCGCGCAAGAGTGGCGCATCCGGCCGCTTTGGCCGTGCGGACACATCAAAGACCGTTCACGACCATCCCAGCACTTTGGGAACTCCCAAGTGTAAGGGACCCCCGTCTCTCCTTACTTCTACTTATGATGGATGTCCCGATGTTTCAGGAGGTGACTACTCATTCGTCATCGTGCACTCGACGCAAGTTGTCTTTATATACTGCGGTGCCGATCGCGCGCCCAAGGTCGGAGCCTGCCTCCTGGTCGAATCGGAAATGAATTCCGCCATAAATACGGGCGTCGGAAATATCGTCGGCGATCTGCTTGAACGTCGTGTATTGAAAGACGATGTTCGGGACCGCGGGATTCGAGATCGTGATCGAATGGCCTGCCTCACCATAAAGACGTCTTAGGACCTCGACTCCTCCGCCAGTGCCGCTGCCGTGGTTCGAGGGATAACTGGGGAAGCACGGCGTGAGGATAAACGGCTTATATGTGGTGTCAGGATCGGTTTTCGCATTGTCGTCTGTGCCGCCGAGATGAATTGCCGTTTCGGGACGCCAGAAGTTGTAGTGGTACTTGTTGAGGAAGGATGCCACCAGGCTATCGCTCACCGCCATATTGATCAGTGCCAGAGCCCGAGCATTTTCCGACATCGAACGCCCCTGTTCCTGCGCAACCTGCCGGGCAGCCTGGTTGATTACATAGGTTGGTGACGAGGCTGCGTAGAAGATCGCGACGTTAGACCGATCCTGTGGGCGCTCAGTGCTAGTAGCGTTTCCGACCGTCATCACCTCGTTATAGGCTTTTGCATACTCGTTGCTGGTAAGAGCCGGTGGCGGATCCAGTAGAAATGCCCCAGCACTGGTGACGCCGAATGGAGTTACATTCTGCCAGTGAAGAAACTGCCCGACGGCAACTCCGTTGACTATTGGACAACTCGGAGTGGCCTGCCACTCACCCGGAAGTGGCGCTCCGGGAATCTTGAATTGCGGAGGCGACGAGCCGTCGTTAGCGCGCAGCGCAATCATCGCCAAAGCGGTGGCTTCGCCAGTGGCGATGCCGTCGGTCTTGGCTTGGTCGTCTGCGATTGCTGCCAGTGAGTTGGCGCGCTGCATGTCGAGCGTCGCTGCGCTGTTAGGGAAGTACGTCCTAAGCACGCGATACGCAGCTTGGATTGCCGCCGCGTCGACTGAAGCGCCCGCGGGAGCCTGGATGGTGCCGAGATATGGCTGGTAGTCTCCGCGGATGGAGTTGACAGCTTCAAAGACGGCAAGTTGAGCGATTGCTGCAAAGCGTGCTTGAGCAAATGGACTTTGACCGTTCGCGATTGCAGTATTGACAGCAATCACGTTCCAATCAGTCACAGCGTCCGCCCGAGCGAAGGCGGCGATGCAGAGGAAGATCGAGAGCATCAATACCGAATAGCGCTGGAAGAGAGTGCTGGAGTGAGACATGGTGTTCTCCTTTCGAGGCAAGAGATCGTTCGAGGGCCGTTACGTCGAGGGATGACAGTGTAGGGTTGGGCAGGGACTCTATACCCAACTACATCGCGGGTCAAGCAATTCTTTTTTCGATTTCAGATGGGAAGATGGATGTTATTTCGAGCTCCAATTTCCCGATTCGGGAAGTCCAGCTTCGGAAAGACAGAGCCACAAAGCCGCTGCCGCAGGCACGAAATAAACTAGCCCAGGGCGGAACTGCAGTTGGGGAGCGCTGGGATGCGAATCCCCAAAGTCTACCCAGGGTTCCGCGAGGTTGGCAATCGCACGTTGCGATCGCAGCCAGGTTAGGCGGACAGCGCGTGGGCGGATTACAGATGATCGTGACTGACCGATCTGTTCTCGATGCGCCGGAACTTGGATTGGAACTTGGCTCCGCGCTGTTGAAGCTCTATCCCGCGAATTGGGAGTTGGATCGCTTGATCGAACTGCTGGGGAATCAGTCGACCGTGGCGGAGCTTAAGTCCGGCAAAGATCCACGGTGTATTGCCCAGGACTATCAGCCGAAGCTGCAACAACTCATGCGTGTCCGGCAGAAGTACCTGATCTATACCGATTCTCTGAATGCCGAGTGACAACAAGACGAAGGAAATCAGGGACAGCGTGATCGCCCGGTTTTCCGCCTTCTAGCGATAGCTTCTCGAGCCTTTGGGACTGTGCGAACTGCCGATTACGAGATTGACGCCAACATAGGCGGCTTTCTCACATAGATAGTGAGCACCAAGGCGGCAACCGCGAGCAGGAGGAACACCACGGCGATGCCAAACCCATGATCCCCTGCTCGCAGGTGAGTAATGATGGCGGCAGCAAAGAACAGGATCAGAGAAATTGCTGCAGCCGCTCCGATGAATGGCACGGCAAGTCCGATCAGCAATCCTAGTGCTCCTGTCGCTTTGAGCATGCCCAATGTGGGTAGCCGCGATTCTGGCACTCCTAGTTTGCTCATGCTGCTCATGAGCCATGCTGGGCGGATGAAGTCATTTGTTGCCGCATAGATGTTGGCTGCGGCTGTCACAATCGTGACAATAACGTAGGCAACGAACATGAAGACCTCGTTTCTGTTTCGGTGGTTAGTTCGACAAGCCGATGACTTTGCGGATCGTGGAGCGATTCGCAACGACGCTGATCATGAAATCGGCGACATCTGCGCGCGAAATCTTGAAGCCGAAGCCCGGCAGATGGCCCTCCAACACTCGGTACTTTCCGGTAAATGGTTTGTCGGTGAGCTCCGGTGATCGGACCATCGTCCAGTCGAGTTCACTCTCGGCAAAGACTTGCTCCATCGCCGAAGCGTCCGCAACCGTTCGTGGAAACAACAATCGACCGAGCAGATACACCGGTGGCAAAAGGGAATCCTTGAAAAGGAAGGCAACTGACTCCACAACAACGCGACGAACACTCGCATGCAACATTGCTTTTGTGAGCGCGCCGGCGAAGTGCTCTAAGAGATGTGCTTCATTTTGCTTTACGGGCACACGAGGGCCGAATGCCGATAGAACGGCGTCGTGACCTTCAATAGCCGCCTGAAGATCTGCGGAGCTTAGCAGGTCCCCGCGCCTGACAGTGATTCGATCCTGAAATGGCCTGAGCCGTTCCGGCGAACGGACCAAAGCCGTTACAGAGTGACCTTGCTGCAATGATCGCGTGATACTTTCAAGTCCCGTACCGCCAGTAGCCCCTAAGACGACGATTTGCATATTGGCCCCCGTCACGGAAACCCTCTCCAGATTTGGTCTTCCATATTGGTTATAGATTACACTACTTAATATATGATGCTATAATTCATCGCGATTTGGCCACAACAGGAAAGCGTTCCTACAAATCGTTGCTACGCGAACGCCAGGCGGACGACACGCGCAGCCGAATCGTCGAAGCCACGCGAAAGCTATTGGAGCGGGAAGGCTATGCAGGGATGACGATTGAGGCCGTGGCGCGCGCAGCGCAGGTTTCGGCCCCGACCGTCTATGCCATCTTCAAATCGAAGACCGGAATTCTAATCGCGCTTCTTGATCAATCGATGTTCGGTCAGGATTACGAGGAGATGGTGCGGCAGGCGTTAAGTGCGAAGGATCCGGAAGAACGTTTGCGGCTCGCTGCCGGTGTCGCCCGGCAAATCCGCGCCACGCAAAGTGCAAGTTTTGATTTGCTGCGAGGCGCCGGCGTGGTGGCGCCTGAGCTGGCGAAGCTGGAACAGCAGCGCGAGCGTCTGCGCTATGACGGAGAGAAAAGCATGATCACTTCCCTTCGCGACTCTGGAGAGCTGCGAGCAGGACTCACCTTTCAGACAGCACGCGATATTTTCTGGATGCTCACCGGTGGCGACGTCTACAGGATGCTGGTGAGCGAGCGCGGCTGGTCTCCGCAGAAATACCAGGACTGGCTGGCCGATACTCTAGTCGATTCGCTGCTCGCTCACAAACGACGGAGCCGGATCACCTAACAGGATGGCGCAACTTCAAATTCGTGTTCCAGAAATTCGCTTGACTTTCGCCCTGTTTCGTCATAGCACAGAAGTATGGGTGTGATTCGAGCGTGGAGACCGACAGCACAAAGTTTCGAAATGGGGCGCCAAGCGCGCTTGATGAATGCGCGGATGTCGGCGGGCTGGGGTTACCCCACGGAAAGCTCGGGGTTACCGTGTGGAAAGTTCGGCGTTACCCCGTGGAAATTTCGGGGTTACCCCGTGGAAAACTCGGCGTTACCCCAGCCGATCATTCTCGCCGGACTTCTCGCCTATGTACTTCACTGCACAATGGTTATCGACGAAGTTTGTGGGTCAAAATCCCGGGGAAACGTGCGTTTGCTTAACCGGGCCCAAACCGCTTGCTTCCTTCCGCGGGACTTCGTCCTGGGCTTTCATATGGCGCGCCTCCGGCGCTTCTCGAAGCAGAAAGGGTAATTACTGAGTAGTAATAAACAAGATCTCGGTATTTCGCATTTTCGGAATACAACATATTGTGTACTAAATTGGGAAAAACGCGAGAAAAAAGAAGCTAAGTGCTTTGGAAGATGTATTTTGCGAAAAAGGGGGGAGGGGGGAGGGGCATAGAAGCTTGGAGTGAACCCCAAAAATGAGACAGGGAAATAAGGGACTGAGTACATTGAATGGAGAAAGGCAATGGACTTGGCCCGAGGCAGCTACAGTCGTGATTTCAAGATATCGGTGATGCGGGCGATGGATGCCGGCGAGAGC
>DASTZZ010000061.1 GCA_035764005.1 Terriglobales bacterium | reverse complement strand
GAGCGCTCCAGCTTGCCAAGCTCCACGCCTTTATCCAGATTGGCGCGAATCTCGCTTTCGGCTTTGCGCAGGCTCGCAGGGAGGATGTCTTCCAGGATGGTGCGGTATCCGCCCAATGCGGCGACATGGGCGATGCCCCGGCCCATGATGCCGGCGCCGATCACCGCCACCGTCTTGACCGAAGCCACTGCTAGCTTCCCTTCTCCAGTGTCTCGATCATTTTGGGATAGCTTGGCTCTGCCTTACGCATGTAGTCGGCCAACCGCTTGCGTTCCTCGTCCGTCATGAACGGGATGTTGGCGGCAATGCGGCGCAGAGTAGTGGAAATATCGTCAACATAGTTCATCATTCGGATGGCTTCGCCTGTAGTGATCATGACTCTCCTTGTGAGTCTCGTAAGTGAGACGAACTTTCTATTTTGCGGTGTGCACAGCGCTTTCGTCCAGCGGGAGAATCCCGCGGAGCTCCCGCGAAAGCTGATCATTAACTCGGAATTTTAGGGTGGAATTTCACTCGCGCATACGCAATGAGTAAGAAAACCGATAACACGAGGGAGGCGAATGTAGAAATCTGCAGCAAAACAAATACTGGCTTATCGAACTCAAATCTCCACCGTGGTATGTCCTGAGACAGAGCCACTAACCGATACTCGACCCTAAAGTAGCCAAGTCGGACCAGAACCTCGCAAACGCGTAGCGAGAGGATGCACAGACTGCCCGCGAGAGCCAAACCGTAGCCTAGAGGCCGCTTTGCCAAAAATATCGCACCGCCAAAGAGAACGGCGGCCGCACAAACGACACCGATAGCCCAGATTGGGCGAAAACGCGGCACTCCGCTGATTGTCGGCGCGAGTAGCGAGTAAAGTGCTGAGATCGAAGCAAGAAAACACACAACCTGTAAGGCGATTCTTCGCGTTGGGGTCACTACCCAGAATACGAAGTCGTCGGCCGGTATTGGAGTGCACTCGGGCAAGAGAAACTACTTTCCTATCTCATAACGCAATCGAACAGCGCTGTCCGGATACTTGTCCACTGAGAGTAGCTGAAGCGGGATGTCTCGATGACGCCGTGCGATGAGCGGTATGCCCTCGCCAATAAGAGTCGGGATCACGTGAATGTCGAATTCGTCGATTTCGCCTTCGTCGAGAAACGACGCGATCAGCTCTCCCCCGCCCATCATCCAGATGTTCTTTCCAGAAGTTGCGCGCAGGCGCTGAGCGAAGTCCTTCACGGGCTCGGAGACAAATTGTGCACCCGGAGCTACGTCCTTCGGGGGATTGTGCGAGAAAACGTAGTTGGCAAATTTTGTGTCAAAGATGCTGCCTTTGCTTTTGGTCTTGCGCTGGTACTCAAGCGCCCAATCGTAGGTCTTTCGTCCGAACAGGATCGTATCCACGCTCTCATAAAACTCCCGCATTCCATAATCCTCTGTGTGCGGGCGGCGATTCAGCCATTCCACGTCGCCGTCAGGTCGGGCAATGTATCCATCCGCGCTGGTGGCGATGTATACGATGATCTTTCGCGGTGTGCTCATTGATGATCTCGCGGTACTGAACTGATTTAAGCCTCAATATTAAGCATGCTCAATGATGCAGGCCCACATTGATCTTTCCAGTAAGAATCTCAATGGCGACCTCGTATAGCGTGATCTGCTTCAGCATGGTATAGCCCGTCTCGTAATTAGAGCGTGCATCGCCGAGGCGCACTAATAGGCGGTCGAAGAACCACGTTTTCTGCTCGTCTAGTTGCGGTCCATCACAAACACGCACTCTGCCGAAGACGATCGCGCTTTTGTACACCAGGGAGCCGTTGCACGGTGAGGGCGCGCCCTGGTGCATCGGTCCTCGGTCGGCGACTGTGATGCAGACTTTGTCGTTCTCACCGATGTTGCTGAAGAAATGTCCGCCGCGCGATCCGGTGTGCAGGAAGAGCTTGTCGCCTTCTTCGTAGACGTACATGAGCGGAACGACATACGGCCATCCGGCAGAATCGACGGTTCCTACGGAAGCCGTGGCGTGCTCGCGCAGAAAAGCTCGGGCGTCGGCGTCGGACATTTGGCGGTCAGCGCGCGTCATGCGCCCACGAAGATCAATTTTCTCGACAGCCATCGGAAGTACCTCGATTGTAAGCCGACGATTTGATTGACTTCTAATCCTCGTCGCAATACGCTGACGCGGACCTATGCAGAAACGTTTCGGCGTTCTCCTCCCTGCCCTCTGCTTTCTGTTAAGCCTTGCAGCCACGGCCCAGATGCTTGATCCGGCGATTGATCGCGATGACGAGCCCTTCTCGTATTTCAGCCAACCGACGGATGTAATCGGTGTGATGGACGCTCGCGCGGGCACGCTGGTGTCGCCCGAAGGATACTTCTACACCGGATTCGCAGAGTTGATGTTCTTCACTGGCGATCCGTCAGTTTCTCTACATCAGCGCGTGAAGACGCTGTATCGCGGATATCTGCCCATCAATCAGTACACCTATCGCGATCACGACGTCGACTACGAAGTGACATCGTTTGCGGCCACGCTCGACGGCAAGCCTGAATCGGACGTGATGAACTTTATCCGGGTGCGCATTGTGAATCGGGGCAATTCTCCGACGGTGGCGCACTTCGCTGCCGGTATGCGTTATTCGAATCAATCCAACATGGAAGGAGGCACGGGAGACAACCGCTTCTTCCGTCCCGCGGTTCCCAAGAGGCTCGGCCAATATTCACAGGTCGGAGTGGAGTGGAGCCCAGAATGGGAATACGGCTTTACCGAAGACGGCCTGGTGCGCGAGGGCAAAGTCATGTACTTGTTTCCGATCTCGCCTGCGCCGGTTCGCAGCCTGACGTTGAAGAACTCCCATAACGGCGTTTTCAAGCTCGACACTCGCAAGCTACACGTACAACCTACGACCCCGGTCGGCATTGTTCGCTACGATATTCCGCTTCAATCCGGGGCCGAGCACACGCTCGAATTCCGTATGCCCTTGGAGCCGCTGCCTCCCGATTCTCCAGACCTCGCTGCTCTGCGCGCAGCGAAGTTCGACGATTACTTGAATCGCACCGTGCAGTTTTGGGACTCGCTGCTGGCGCGCGGAATCGAGATCACTGTCCCCGAGCAGAAAGTAAACGATACCTTCCGCGCCAACCTCATTTATGACCTAATCGCGCGCGATAAGGTCGGCGACAACTACATTCAGACGGTCAACAAGTTCCACTATCACGCGTTCTGGCTGCGCGATTCGTCGTTCATCGTGCGCATGTTCGATGCTTCGGGCTATTCCGATATCGCACGTCAGGACCTAGACTTCTTTCCTGGATGGCAGCAGCCTGACGGCAACTTCGTTTCCCAGGGTGGGCAATTCGACGGATGGGGACAGGTGCTGTGGGCCTACGGCCAGCACTATCGCATCACCAAAGATCTGGACTTCGCACGCAAGGTCTATCCATCAGTGCAGAAGGCAATCGCATGGCTGCAGCAGGCGCGGCGGAATGATCCGCTGCATCTCATGCCTTCAACTTCGCCCGGTGACAACGAGAACGTGACCGGTCACGTAACCGGACACAATTTCTGGGCGCTCGGCGGATTGCAGAACGCGATCATCCTGGCACAGGCTCTCGGGCAACAGCAGGACGCCAAGGCATATCAAGCTGAGTACAACGACTTCAAAGCGGCTTTTCTCGCAGCGTTGAAGAAAACCACAGCCAGTACCGGCGGCTACATGCCCCCTGGACTGGACGTGAGCGGCGGAGAGGATTGGGGCAACATGCTCGCGGTCTATCCCGAGCAGATTCTTGATCCTTATGATCCGATGGTCACGGCCACGCTGAATGCAACGCGCGCCAAGTACCAGGAAGGCATCATGACCTACGGCCAGGGCCGCTGGCTACATCATTACTTAACGATGAAAAACACGGAAACGGAGACAATCCGCGGAGACCAGCAGTTGGCCGTTGAAGAGCTGTATGCGCTCCTGGTGCATACGAGTTCTACCCACGCCGGCTTCGAATACTGCATTCTGCCGTGGAGCACGCGCGACTTCGCGCAGAATCTCTCTCCACACGGATGGTTTGCGGCCAAGTTCCGTATGGCACTGCGGAACATGCTGGTTCGGGAAGAGCAGGATCGACGATTGCATCTGCTGTCAGTGATTTCGCCGGAATGGGTCAGACCCGGACAGGGAATCTCAGTAAAACGCGCTCCAACGAACTTCGGTCAGATCAATTTCGATGTAAAGTTCACGGATGCCGGTGCGAGGATGACCTTAAACAACAACTTCTCGCAGAGACCGCAGGACATCGTTCTCCATCTGCCATGGTTCGTGAATGTGAGCGCCGTCACGGCGGATGGCAAGAAGATCCCCGTCGCAAATAACGCGGCAGTATTGCCGGCGAGTGTTCGCAGCGTTCAGATCGCGTGGCAAAAGAAGACCGATGCTCCGGCCTTGAGCTACGAGAATGCTGTGAAGGACTATAAGACTGAGTATCGCCGCCGCTATGAGCACTGGGTGCAAACTGGGCAAAACCAGAGCGCGGCTGCAGCTGGGAGGTAAGCATGTCATCGACAACCGTCAGTACGATTCCCAAAACGACAATCGCGAGTGTTCCTTCGTCGCCATCCAACACGCGACTTACCTCGCTCGACGTGTTTCGCGGATTGACGATTGCAGCGATGATCCTGGTGAACAACTCCGGTGATGGACAACACACGTACTGGCCGCTCGAACACGCCAAATGGAATGGCTGGACGCCTACCGATCTGATTTTCCCGTTCTTCCTGTTTATTGTCGGCGTGTCGATGGTCTTCTCGTTCAGCTCGCGAACAGCGCGCGGTCAGACGCGCAAGCACCTGCTGCTTCACGTGCTCAAACGCAGTGCAATCATCTTCGCGCTTGGACTATTCCTATACGCGTACCCCAAATTTGATGTACACACCGCGCGCATTCCCGGCGTACTGCAGCGAATCGCCGTCGTGTATTTGATTGCATCGGCAATCTTCCTCTGCACCGGACGGGTTGCGCGGGCGGTGATCACGGGAGCGTTGCTGCTCATCTATTGGCTGCTGCTCACGCGTGTGCCGGTGCCCGGGATCGGTGCGGGCGTTCTCACGATGGACGGCAATCTGGTGGGCTACATCGATCGCAGTCTGATTTACAACCACTTATGGATTGCACATCGCTTCGATCCTGAAGGAATTCTGAGCACGATTCCGTCGATCGCGACCTGCCTCATCGGCGTCTTCACCGGCGAATGGATGCGCTCGGCGAGAACACACCTTCAGAAGATTGCAGGATTATTCGCCGGCGCTGCCGTTGGGCTGATCGCGGGAGAGATTTGGAACCTGTGGTTCCCGATCAACAAGATGATCTGGACCAGTTCGTACGTTCTGTTCACCGCAGGATTCGCTCTGTTCATCTTTGGCTTGTGCTACTGGGCAATCGACGTCCGCGGATGGAAGAGCTGGAGCGTGCCTTTCGTCATCTTCGGCGTGAACCCGCTCGGAATCTACTTCCTCGCAAGTTGGGCAGAAACCGCTCTCTACCGCCATCACATTCATGGCGTGTCGATCAAGAACATTCTCTACGAAAGCTCATTCGCTCACATCAGCAATCCGTATCTTGGTTCGCTGGCATGGAGCGTAAGTTTCGTTTTGGTATTCTTCGTCATTGCGTGGGCGATGTATCGCAAACAAATATTCATTAGAGTTTGATTCTTCCTTTGCATCGTGAATGAACGGGGGTGTGACCTGTCATCCTGAAGCGAAGCAGCGTTGACGATTCCCAACAAAGTTTTTGCACTCATCTCCTCGACATGACAAAGCTCTCGCTGTTGCTGACATATCTACTCTGTGCGCTGAGTTGCGCGCTCAGTGCGCAAGAAACGACGAAGTCTCCGGTTGACTGGGTGAACCCATACATCGGCACTGCCGGACCCGGCAGTGACTACGGAGGGACAATGCCGCTGGTCACGACTCCTTTCGGGATGACGAACTGGACGGCGCAGACGCGGCAAAACAAGATCAGCGTCTCCTCCTATAACTATGGTGATACGACCATTTCGGGATTCATCGGAACACATCAGCCGGCGATCTGGATGGGCGACTTCGGATACGTGACCCTCCTGCCTGAACTCGATGACATCAAGACTGCACCGGAAGCTCGCAAACTCAGCTTCACGCACGCTGATGAGAAAGCAGCTCCTTACTACTACTCGGTCCTGATGAAGACACAGGATTCACGCGAAATCAAAGCGGAAATAACTGCGACTGATCATTGCGGATATCTTCGTTTTACTTTTCCAGCAGACTCACGCGCCAGCGTGCTGGTGGAGGCTACGCGTCCGAACATCGCGGGTGAAGCGCAGATCAGCGACGACCGACGAGAGATTACTGGCTTCAATCCGGATCGCATGGACGCGCATCTTGGCCCATTCGCCTTGCCGAATTTCAAAGGATATTTCGTTGTTCAGTTTCGGGAGTCGCCGGCAAAGAGCGGAACCTATGAAGGCTCACAATTGCACGATGGCGGGCAAACGGCTAAAGGAATGAATGTCGGCGCTTACGCAACGTTCGCTCCCGCAGCGAACGAAGTTGTTGAAGTGCGAGTTGGAACATCCTTCGTCAGCATCGACCAGGCCAGAGTCAACCTGCAGAAAGAGATTCCGAAATGGGACTTCGACGCGCTGCGCGACGACCTGAAGCAAACCTGGAACAAAAAGCTTGGGCTCATCGAGATAGAGTCAGCATCAGATGATCAGCGCGCGATCTTCTACACCGGCTTATATCATTCGCTGCTCTATCCCCGGCTCTTCTCCGAATACGGCCGCTACTACAGCGCCTTCGACGACAAAATTCATTCCGGCGTCTCATACACCGCCTACTCGCTCTGGGATACCTTCCGTGCCGAGCACAGCCTGATCACCCTCATTGCTCCTGAGCGCGTGGACGACATGGTGAAAGCTCTCCTCCAGAACTATCAGGAGGGCGGCTGGATGCCAAAGTGGCCCAATCCCTCATACACCAACATCATGATCGCCACCCACGCTGACTCCATGGTCGCAGAAGCGGTCAACAAAGGTTTTCGCGGCTTCGATCTGAATCTCGCATATAAGGCTGTGTACAAAGACGCGATGACTCCGCCCGACGGCGATACGACTCGCAAGTGGTACGACCGTGAACCGCACACGCCCTACGAAGCACGCGCTGGTCTCACGTATGCCAAAAAACTGGGCTACGTGCCGAACGACAAGACTGCCGAGTCCGCTTCTTCAACGCTCGAAGACGCGTACGACGATTATGCGGTCGCAGAGATCGCCAAAGCTGTCGGGAAGAAGGACGACTATAGGTTCTTCATCAATCGTTCGAGGAACTACCGCTTACTCTTCAATCCCGAAACGGGATTCATGCAGGCGCGCAACTCCGACGGATCATGGGCTGATCCCAAAGCTGGATGGACCGAAGGCGACAAGTGGGTCTATACGTGGTCGGTGATGCATGACATTCCCGGCCTTCTTCGGCTGATGGGAGGCGCAGACAATTACAACCGCAAGCTCGACGAACACTTCGCCGGCGGACACAACCACCACGACAACGAACCCAGTCACCATTACGGATATCTCTACGACTACAGCGGCCAGCCATGGAAGACGCAGAAGAAGGTACGCGAGATTGCAGGGGAAGCGTACACGAACACGCCAACTGGAATCTTGGGCAACGAAGATTGTGGCCAGATGTCAGCGTGGTACATCTTTACAGCAATGGGCTTCTACCCCGTGAATCCCGTTTCGGGAGACTACATGATCGGCAGTCCGATCTTTCGCAAGACGGTGATTCATGTTGCTGACGGAAAGCAGTTCACAATTTCGGCTCCGGATGCCTCAGAAACTAACCTCTATATCCAATCCGCAGAACTGAATGGCAAACCTCTGAACATTCCTGTCATGCGCTACAGCGATATCGTTGCCGGTGGGACACTCACGTTCAAAATGGGATCGTCGCCTTCCAAGTGGGCCAGTGATTGGAAACCGGAACCATTATCCGAGTACCCGAATGTGAAAACTCCGTAACGGCAATTCAAATCTGCGATCCGGCAGCCGGACGCAGGATGAGGTTTGTCACATTTGAGACCGCGTCTTTGTACTCATCGGCGTTCGAGAGTCTCTTCCACTCAGGGTCGTTCCGGAATGTATCCCAGGCTTTTTTCTGCTCTTGCTCGGAAGGAAACGAAAGCATGTAGGTCAAGCTAGGAAGCTTCGATCCGATTAGAGTCTGACCGAAGAAGACGCCGGTCATTCCGCAGCGCGCGAAGATTCCAAGTTCTCCTCCCTGATTGAACATCTCGATCTTCTTTCTCGCGCGCTCATTGCTGTGGCTTTCATAGATCCTGAGTTGCAGCAGGCGATCGGCGGCCAGTGTCGGCACCTTGAGTTGTGGGAATAGTTCGAAGGCGCACATCAGGCTGCTTTCATAACGAACAAACGCAGGATCGGATTTAGGAGCGTGGATGATCGCCTCTCCCGCGTTCTGGAAAACTTTGTCTAGGCCGACTCGATTCGAGAACTCGGCCAACGATTCTGCCGATTCGTGGGGAAGCAGGACGTATAAATCCGTGCTGTCTGCTTCGAGTTTGAGATCGGGATTATCCTTCGAAGACAGTTTGAATACACCCACAGGACGCGCTCCGGCACGATTGAAGGCTGGCAGCGCAGCATTCTGCAGAAACTGCTCGAAGGATTGCTGCTTCTCCGGCGAGGCAAAGTGGTAAATCCGCAGTTCAATAAATTGTCGGGTCTTCTTCGAACGTCGCGCCATGCTCGGCAGAGCGAGCGTCCCGGTTGCGATTCCACCCGCGACAATGAAGTCACGTCTTCGCATAGATTCTCCTCATGGATGAATCGTGACAGTGTACTCTGTTTTGCAACTCGGACCATCTACGAAGCTTGACACTTATGCGATGATTTGGGCTGCACCTCGAAAGCCAGCGAATTTACCTGCAGCCAAGGAGACTGTCTCTGTGAGCGAGACAAACAATGAGCACCCGGGATTCGGGACTACGGCGATGGCGGTGCTCACTGACCTTCATTTCCTGATTCCTCTTGTCGTACTTGTCGTCGGCATCGCGTTACTAATCGCGTTGCACTAACAATTCTTTGTTTGATACTCGATTGCCATAATTCTTCCAAAAGATAAACATGAGCACTGCGACCCAACCAACTACTTCAAGGCAGACTGCAAGCTTGCATGGCTTGGGAGTTCTCTGTGGCCTCGGCGCGGGGGTGTGGCTCGGAGCCGCGGAAGCGCCGACCAAGCTGGTAAACACCGGCCTTTCTCCGTTTGCAGTTTCTCTGTGTATGGTTGCCGGCGTATTCACTGCACGCTGGACTCTCCCCACTCTGCTCAAGGGCACTCGATATGTGATCGCCGACCTGATGCGCAAGAAGCATCTGATCGTCTGGGCCCTGCTCGCCGGAGCGCTCTGGGCAGTCGCGAACACGCTGACAGTGTTCGCGATTCGCGACGTGGGTTTGGCGATTGCGTTCCCATTATGGAATGCCAACTCTCTGGTTGGAATCTTTTGGGGATGGCTTCTGTTCGGCGAGCTTCGCGGCGCCAATCGCTCCACAGTTAGCAGGGTGTTGGTTGGTGCGGTCGCAATCGTTGCTGCAGCGATCATGCTCGGCTTCAGCACGATTCAGGGTGGCATCGCTGCACCGCGGGATGCAGTCCACGGAATCGCTGCGGCTGCGGGTGCGAGTTTGCTTTGGGGAACGATGTACATTCCTTATCGCAAGGCATACATCAGCGGCATGAATCCTCTGTCGTTCGTGACGGCGTTCACTTTCGGCGAACTTGGGACGGTGTTGGCTCTAGTGCTGGCTCTCGATGGGGGCACGCACGCCGCTGTCTTCCATTCGGGCCAAGTGCGCACGATGCTGTTCTGGCTCTTCCTTGGCGGATTCGTATGGGTGGTCGGCGACCTCCTCCAGCAATTTGCCGTGAAGTATCTCGGCATTGGACGGGGTATTCCACTTTCCAACACCAACCAACTTTGGGGACTCGCGTGGGGCGCTCTCGTCTTCGGCGAACTAGCTCACGCCTCCGGACCGCAGAAACTACTTGTGCTTGTCGGATCGCTAGTGATGGTTCTAGGGGCACTCTCCATCAGCTCCGCTGTTGCCGGTCAGCAAGAGCATTCGTCCACTCACGCCGCGATCAAGCAGGAATGCGATCGATACAACCTCAATTACGAAAAGGTTCTTGCTGAGTTCAATGGCCACGAAATGCGCAGCGCCGACCAGCGCGGATGGTGGGACTACGCGATTATCGCCGTCGCCATAGGCTTCTTTGTCTGGCTAGCTAGTCAGGCCGCGGTTCCGACGATTGCCATGAATCTCTCCTGGCTCACAGTTCTCGGCATTGCTCTTCTGATCTCGATCGGAGCGTGCACGTGGGCGCTCTGGAAGAAGACCCACTTCGCTTAGACCACGCTTCGAAGACGATCGGCAGCAATCCCCTCTGGACGAACGCCTGTCGGGCGAGTAGAATCCGCTGCTTCCCCCTAGCAGTTTGAGGTGATTACTTTCGACGTTCCTCTTTTGAGATGACCGTCCGGGCCGAACTCTGTAGCGAAATCTCGTCGGCTGTACCGAAACGCATCCGCATATTGCGGCAACTGCTCGTAGCCGCGAATCGGATCCTGGATCGCTTTCCCGGCCAAAAGCAGCGGATCACGCAGCTCGCTGCAGATGGCTTCACTGCCTTAGCGACGTTCTTTGCCGCATCGCTGATGCACTCTGATTTCGCTCCCTCCATCAAGGACCTTCGCGCGATATGGCTCTACGCCTTGCTGATGTTCATTGGTCGACCTTTGTCGCTCATGCTGGTCACGCGTTATCGAGTGCCGTGGCATAAGGTTCGCAGATCCGATGTTGCGGAGCTGGCATTGGCCAGCATTCCTCCCTCTCTGCTTGCGTTTTTCTGCAGCGCGCTGGCGAGACCCTCGTGGGTAATTGTCCCAAGCGGCGTGATCGCAGCGGAGTTTCCTTTATTCGTAGGAATGGCTGCGGGTATGCGCTGTCTTCGTCGCGTAGCTCATGAGGAAGATGGGCGTTCCAAAATAGCATCGCAGGTACTCGCCGGCTCCCAGAATCGGGTTCCCGCTACGAACCTAGTCTCACAAGTGTTGTCCCTCGCGGCTTCGAACCTCCCCGGCCCGACAACGTGGGATCAAGAAAGCATTGATACATATCGCGATCGCGTTGTACTCGTCACCGGAACCGGCGGCTCGATCGGCGGTGCGCTTTGCCGGAAGCTTTGTCATCTGCCAATTTCGCGACTGCTGCTGCTCGACATCGACGAAACAGCGATTTTTGAACTCGATCGAGAACTCAATAGTTGCTCGGCTGAACATGCGCCCATCCTTGGAGACATTCGCAATCGGGAATTTCTTACACGAATCTTTGCGCGGCATCGTCCGCATATTATCTTCCACGCTGCTGCCTATAAACACGTATCGGTGATGGAAGCAAATCCGAGCGCAGCGATTCTCAACAACGTGATCGGCACACGGAATGTCATCGACGCTGCCATTGAAGCGAGATGCGAGAGGTTTCTGTTTATCTCCACCGATAAAGCTGTTGAACCCGCAAGCGTAATGGGAGCAACGAAGCGCATCTGCGAATTGCTGATTCAATTGCGCGCGGTGGCCTATCCGAAACTTCGATTTGCCTGTGCCCGTTTTGGCAACGTCCTCGGGAGCAGAGGCAGCGTAGTTCCGATTTTTCAGAAACAAATCGAAAAGGGAGAGCGCATAACAATCACTGATGTCCGAATGACTCGTTACTTCATTACACAGGAGCAGGCCACCGACCTTGCACTGCTCGCCTGCGCTCTTGGCCAGCACGGCGAGATCTATGTATTGGAATCAGGTGAGCCGATCAGAATTGTTGACTTGGCGCACCGAGTCGCCGCCAGTTACGAATTGAAGAGCGCTCAGCAGATTGATTTCGAAATCATCGGTATCAGGCCTGGCGAGAAACTGCACGAACGCCTATGGGAGCGGGACGCCACTCCAATGCCCACGAAATTCGCTGGAATATATGCCCTCGGTGTCGCCAAGATTCCCATCGATCTCGAAGGCTCAATATCAGAACTGGAAGAACTTGCAGCCAAATACCAAGCTGCCGCAATCATCTCCAAGCTCTGTAACTTGGGAATCGGATACTCTCCTGTTACTAGTACACAAACGTATGAAATCTAAATCACGAGACAGCGTCGGAGCTCACGACTTGAATGGATTGTAGATCTGAACGTTGAAATCGATAAAATCCCGCACGTTTCGAGTCGCAACGACCAGATCGTGAACACGCGCTGTGGCTGCAATCATTGCATCCTCAATCAGCCGCTCGGATTTCTTGTGCATCAGTCGTCCCCATTCGCGAAAACATCGAGCATCCATCGGCAAAACTTCATAGAGTCCGGCAAGGCGATCCAACCACCGCTCTATTTCCTGAGCTTTACGAGCATCCTGAGTTCGTGTCAGCTCGACGCCGGCTTGGAGTTCACCAAGCGTAATGGCGGAAACGAATGCTTCTTCGCTTCGCAAGCTTTGAATCCACCCCAGCACTGCTCCATGGGGCTTCTGCTTACGCAGCTCAGAAATTACATTGGTATCGAGTAAGTAGCCCTTCATCGAAAGAGCTTTGTCCCACGTCGCCGCATAGAACCCCTTTGAGCAGCAATATTGTGGAACCGGGGATTTGGCTCAAGCAACAAGCTCTTTAAACTTTCGCGAGCAGTATTCTGTAGACGATTCCATTCTTCGATTGGTACCAAGACTGCGGCCTCCACTCCTCTCCTTGTGACGATTTGCGGGCCGTCTTTTAGCGCCGTCTCCAATAGTTCGCTGAAACGCGCTTTAGCATCGTGCGCCTGCCAGGAAGCCATCCACTCCTCCAATCCCTAATTATAAAACTAGTCATCTGACTAGTCAATCCTTGCAACTCGAGGACTTCGCCCCGTAGATCTGAGGGTTTAGGTTGGGATCGTTGTACATTTTCAGCTGCCGATATAGCTTGAACTTCCGCTTCCCGTTTTGAATCTCATGCCAGAGTTTCATCAGAGATGCCGCTAGATCATCTCTCTGCTCGACCAGCACCTCGAGCCGTTCGCGGTTGCGCTGGACGTGGTCGGCGTCAACGTCGCCGCGCTCGATCTGCTCTCGCGTGTGAAAGATTTTGAGCGAGAGGATCGAGAGGCGATCAATAATCATGCCCGGCGTTTCGGAATGAAGTTCGCCTGAAAGCTGCACGCCAGCCTTTTCGAGGTGTTGCAACAGTTCCCTGTCGATCGCCTCGACTAGATCATTGCGAACCTGATTCAGAGCGTCGATGTTGCGCTTCGTCTGTGCAATCTGCTCTGCGGGGGCAAGCGGGGTGCGGGCTCGGTCTTCCTCGTGCCATAGCGCAAAATTTTGTCGATGCTGTTCGAGGATCAGTGCGTTCAGGCCGCTGTCGGAGCCTGCCTGCGGATCGGAGTGCCACTTGGCCGTGTACTCGTCCTGCAGCGCCGGAATGGAAGCTGGATTCATTGCGTTTAGCTTCGCGATTTTAACCTGTGTACCGTTTGACCCTCATTTTTGCAACATGTTATAAACAGGGGTTTGCCTCGCCCGGAGCAGATGCGTTCTGCACCTGGACGCGAGGCAAAAAGTGGTCCCACCCTGGGTGTTCCCTTCGCTGCGGCGCAGGGGACGGGAGACGCGGCCAAGCTTCAGAACACTATTCGAGTGGAAGCGCGGGTTCCGGGACTGCGACATCGCCATTTGTCGGCGATGAACGTAAATGCTCCTTCATCTCGAAGACTGAATCTCTAAAGGTTTGTTCTGGAGGAATCGAATGCTGACCTCGCACGCCGGTCTCATGGCTGGCTCTGCGGCCTCGCCGCGCCACAACTTCTTCAACCTGCTTCGGCGCGTACTCGGAGCAGGCGCTCTCGTTTGCATGATGCTCATCCTGCAAGGGCCAATGGCTCTCGCGCAGGCACAAGGAAATCTGGCTCCCACTTCGGAACCGGCAGGGGAAGCGAATCTCAAGCTGCCTGACCTTTCTTCCGTAGATTTCCTTGGCATGAACGGACACGCCTTGCTGCTCGTCGGACTGATCTTCTGCGTGCTGGGGCTGCTGTTCGGACTGGGAATCTACATGAACCTGAAGAACCTCCCGGTACACCGCGCCATGCGCGAGATCTCTGAACTGATCTATGAGACTTGCAAGACGTATCTGGTTACGCAGGGCAAATTCATCGCGCTGTTGTGGGTGTTTATCGCGGTTATTATCGGGCTTTACTTCGGAATCCTTGCTCCTATTCCGGGACATCCAGCTGCACTCACGCTCACGATCATTCTTGCATTCAGCATTATTGGAATCCTTGGCAGCTACGGCGTGGCCTGGTTCGGAATTCGCGTAAATACGTTTGCAAATTCCCGCACAGCGTTTGCTGGACTTCGCGGTAAGCCATTCCCCCTTTACGCTATCCCACTCAAGGCCGGCATGAGCATTGGCATGTTGCTGGTGAGCGTCGAACTGCTGCTCATGCTCTTCATCCTGCTCTTCGTGCCCGGTGACTATGCCGGTCCGTGCTTCATCGGATTCGCTATCGGTGAATCGCTCGGCGCAGCAGCTCTTCGTATTGCCGGCGGCATTTTCACCAAGATCGCAGACATCGGCTCCGATCTAATGAAGATCGTCTTCAAGATCAAGGAAGATGATGCCCGCAACCCTGGCGTGATTGCCGACTGCACCGGCGACAACGCCGGCGACTCCGTCGGCCCCAGCGCCGACGGCTTCGAGACCTACGGCGTCACGGGCGTCGCGCTAATCACGTTCATTCTCCTTGGTGTGCCGAATCCTAAGATCCAGGTTCAACTCCTGGTCTGGATTTTCGTAATGCGCATCATGATGCTGATCACCAGCGCGGGTTCCTACTTCATCAACAATGCTTTTGCCAGCGGACGATATCGCAACAGCGATGAAATGAACTTTGAGGCGCCGCTAACGTCCCTCGTCTGGATCACTTCCATCATCTCCATCATCGCCACGTTCATCGTCTCCAAGCTGATCATTCCGGATCTGGGCGGCGATACTTCGTTGTGGTGGAAGCTCTCGCTCATCATTTCCTGCGGCACGCTGGCGGGGGCGATCATTCCCGAATTGGTCAAAGTATTTACCTCCGTCGAATCTCGCCACGTCGGCGAAGTGGTTACTTCCTCCAAAGAAGGCGGGGCTTCGCTGAATATCCTTTCAGGACTCGTCGCGGGCAACTTCTCCGCATATTGGCTCGGGCTGACGATGGCTGCTCTGATGGCTATCGGCTACCAGGTGAGCACCAGCGGCCTCGGAGCACCTCTGCCCGGCACCAACGTTCCCCTTATGCTTGCACCCGCCGTCTTCGCATTCGGTCTGGTTGCATTCGGGTTCCTCGGCATGGGACCGGTCACGATCGCAGTCGATTCCTACGGACCTGTCACCGACAATGCTCAATCTGTCTATGAGCTCTCGCTGATCGAGAACATTCCTGTAGCGGAAATTCAGCGTGAAAATCCAGGCGAAGTTCACTTTGAACGCGCCAAGGCTCTGCTCGAGGAGAACGACGGCGCAGGCAATACGTTCAAAGCAACTGCAAAACCTGTGCTGATCGGTACGGCAGTTGTCGGTGCGACCACGATGATCTTCTCTAT
The DNA here is from genome assembly GCA_035764005.1 of Terriglobales bacterium. Taxonomy (NCBI): domain Bacteria; kingdom Pseudomonadati; phylum Acidobacteriota; class Terriglobia; order Terriglobales; species Terriglobales bacterium. The sequence continues at coordinate 21,084 of DASTZZ010000061.1, read as the reverse complement.
CATTATGGCTCTCACTAATGGATTGACCTCACAGCTTGCTTCCCTGTCCCTCTTGCATGCGCCTTTCGTTCTCGGACTTGTAGCTGGTGGCGCAGTCATCTACTGGTTCACAGGCGCCTCGACACAAGCTGTGACAACCGGAGCATACCGAGCAGTCGAATTCATCAAGGCCAATATTCGGCTCGAGGGCGTTGAGAAAGCTTCGGTCACTGACAGTAAGAAGGTGGTTCAGATCTGCACGCAGTACGCCCAGAAAGGCATGCTGAACATCTTCATTTCCGTGTTCTTCGTGACATTGGCATTCTCGTTCGCGGAGCCCTTCTTCTTCATTGGCTATCTGATCTCGATCGCGATATTCGGCCTCTATCAGGCAATCTTCATGGCCAACGCAGGCGGCGCCTGGGACAACGCCAAGAAGATCGTTGAGACCGAATTGAAACAGAAAGGAACCGCGCTGCACGATGCCACGGTCGTTGGCGATACGGTTGGCGATCCTTTCAAAGACACTTCCTCCGTCGCTCTGAATCCGATCATTAAGTTCACTACCCTGTTCGGATTGCTTGCGGTCGAGCTTGCCGTTAGGCTCACTGCCGAGCGCGGCGCTGGGTTGAGCAATGCGCTCGCGGTGCTCTTCTTTGTGATCTCGTTGTTTTTTGTGTGGAAGTCGTTCTACGGAATGCGGATCGGGAGTCAGAAGGCGTAAAGATCGCTACTGGCCTCCGGCTACCGGCTTCCGGCTAATGCTTCGCCGGCTGAAGGCAGCTTTATTAGAAACCGCCGCATCTGGACGGCGGTTTCGTTTTGCCGCCAGAGCCGGCAGAGCGCTATCTCCCGCTGGCGGCTGATGTTCCCGACAGCGTTGCCGTGCAGAACGCGCAGCGTCGTGCCGCAATGGGGATTTCGCTCAGGCACTCCGGGCACTTCTTCGTCGTTGGATCGGGTGGAGCTTCGCCTTTGTTGCGACGCGCGATCCAGGCGTTCATCGGCGCAACGATAAACAGATAGACTGCAAGTGCGATCATCACGAATGAGATCAGGGCGTTGAGAAATGCGCCATACATGATCTTGCTGTTGTTGATGGTCACGCTCAAGTTCGAGAAATCAGGCTTGCCCCCTATGGCTGCAATCAGAGGTGTGAAGATATTCGTGACCAACGCCGTAATCACCGCTCCGAACGCAGCGCCAATCACCACAGCAACGGCCAGATCGACTACATTTCCACGGAAGAGAAACTTCTTGAATCCTTGCAGCATAGGAACCTCCGGAAAGCGCCGGAATCATAGCACAGGGCTTGGAGACATTTCCCGCGACCGAGAGGCTCTTGACTAAATCGTTTCAGACTTGCAGAATCGTTTGCCGTCGGACAGGATTGTTCGGTTGTGCCGACCGCATTCTGAAAGGATCTCTGCATTGTTTGCACATCCTCGAAGGTTCTGCCCAATTCTCGTTTCTATGCTGTTGCTGTGTGGCTTCGTAGCTGCGCAGAATCAGACTTCTCCCAATTCGGGAAGACCCGCGCCGCATGTAAATGCCCCGGTCGGAGATTTTCCGCGAATGCCTGGCGATGGCAGCGGCGCTTATAAGACGCACGTCTATCGCGACCTCCTCGCGGAGCAGGGACACTCGCCCGAGGAAACTCGCACCAAGATCGACAAAGCTTTCCAGCAGCTTTTCCATGGCGACGGTCAGGAAGAGCGGCTCTATTTCGAAACGGGTGCGAACGAGAACGGACCGCTGGCCTACATCACTGACTGGGCGAACAATGACGCGCGCACTGAGGGCATGAGCTACGGCATGATGATCGCTGTCCAATTGAACAAGAAGCGCGAGTTCGATGCGATCTGGAACTGGGCCAAGACCTACATGCTCGTTACCGACCCGAAAAATCCATCCGTCGGATACTTCGCCTGGTCGATGAATACGGACGGCACTCCGCGTTCGACAGGCGCCGCACCGGATGGCGAAGAGTACTTTGTCATGTCCCTCTACTTCGCTGCGCATCGCTGGGGAAACGGCAAAGGCATCTACAACTACCAGGCCGAAGCCGACAAGATTCTGCGCGGCATGCGTCATCATCCCGTGCTCACCGGCACGGGGCCGTTCCGCATTCATCCCGAAGATCCGCCGTTCATTCCTCCGAACCATCCTTGGCCGAGCCCAAACAATAAAGCGCGTGAGAAAGCGGGAGCGGCTCCGCCCTTCGTACCACCACAAAGGCCTCGAAGTGAAACGATCGGACCTATGGTCGATGAGCCGCACTTCATGATTCGCTTCGTGCCTAACGTCGATCTCGCTTTTACTGATCCTTCGTATCATCTGCCGGCGTTCTACGAATTGTGGTCGCGTTGGGGACCAACCGAAGATCGCGAATTCTGGGCGACAGCCGCCGACGTGAGCCGCGAGCTGTTCGCCAAAGTCACCGGTCCCGAAACGGGCCTGACCCCGGAGCGCGCGTACTTCGACATGACGCAAATGATCGGGCGCGATGGCCAGCCCGTCTCCTTCGGCTACGATTCCTGGCGCAGCGCCAGCAACTGGTCGGTCGATTACTCCTGGTGGCACAAGGACCAGCGCGAAACCGCGCTCAGTGATCGCATCCAGAAGTTCCTTTTTGGACAAGGCATCGACAGCTTCGCCGACCGCTACACCCTCGACGGCAACCCGCGGTCGACGCGCCATTCCACGGGTATGCTGGCAACGACGACCGTAGCCAGCCTGGCCGCGACCGATGGCCAGATCCGTAAAGCTTTCGTTGAAAAGCTGTGGAACACGCCCGTGCCCAGCGGCGAACAACGCTACTACGATGGCATGCTCTACCTGATGAGCTTGATGCATTGCAGCGGGAATTTCAGAATTATCGAACCGCAAACACATACTCCCTAGCTAAATCCAATGCACTCTTCCGGGTTGGGTGCGCCATCAGTGAGCATTTGCACCACTTTTGTGCCCTTCTTATAAGGCGCAGGTAAGGCGCAGGCGGTCGGTCCACTCTGTCCACCGCTGTCCATCCTGTCCACTCAGTCCACCCTCCTGGCTGCGGCGTTACTTGAGTGATGCAGGTTACTAAAGAACACTGTCCAACAGGACAATATGGCCATAGACTTTGGTGCCAATGAGCCCCAAACAGCGCCTCTCCTTCGTCCTGCTCCTGGCCAGCCCGTTTGCTCTTGGGCAGGCGGAGCGCTCTTCGGCTGCCGCGCCCGCAGCCGCCCAACTTCTCCTGGCCAGCAATGCAGCCGCTCCTGAATCCCTTGTTGCCCCTGCACCGCAGCAGAGTCTGCTGATTCATCGGGCGGTGTTAAAACCCGTACCGCAGAAGCCTGAAATCTCGATACGCGAACGGGCGGCGTTCTATTCCCTTATAGCCGCCGAGCACGGAGCTGCCGTCCTCGACGCGTGGTCCACACGTCAAGTGCTTCAAGAGGGTGGCCGCGAACTCGACCCGCTGGTTCGTCCCTTTGCCCATTCAGCGACTTTGTATCCCGCGCTTCAGGTCACGCCGTTTGCCGTGGACTACTTCGCGGCGAAGCTCATGCGCAGCAACCACCCTGTTCTGAGAAAGCTATGGTGGGTGCCGCAAGTCGTGGCGACGAGTGGTTCGGTATATTGCGGAGTCGCCAATTTGGGGAACCGACGTTAGCGATTTCGTGATTTCCTGATTTCGTGATTTCGCGATTGGCTTCGGGTCAATTTAATCCGAAACAGGTGTTCGCCTCCGGGGGTGCGTGAAAACCGTGTGCGTTTGACTGCAGTCTTTTGCACACAAGTCCAGGATCGTTATTGGCGCAGTCCCCTGAAAATCCCCGAAATTCTGCCGGATTTGTACGTGTTTTGTCGTCGCTCCTCTCTTGGACAGGTAATTGCACTGTGCGCATGCAGGGAGAACCTGCGGTGCGCATCACCATCAAAGGCGTTTTGATTTTCTGCTCACTCATTGCCGGACTCATCATGGCGGAGGTCGTGGCCGCCTCGAACCAGAACGACAGCGCATTGCCTGCGGCCGTGGGATTCAACAACTAGAACTCTGCCCAGTTTCTGTCATTCCGAACGGACGATCACGCGTGCTTTTCGCGCGAGCGGGAGTGAGGAATCCCTATTCGCTTCCATGGACGCCACTCAGACGAGCATGTCGGTTTGCAGGGATTCCTCAGGCCAACTGCAGGCCTTCGAAGACACAAACTCAACCTGCGATTCCCACCTCCGTATGTCGGTCCCTCAAGCCCAGCAGGTACAGCAGCGCATCCAGCCCCATACGCGAGATCGAGTGCTGGGCGCGTTGGCGTACGAGCGGCTTGGCATGGAACGCCACACCCAATCCAGCCGCACTCAACATCGGTAGATCATTTGCGCCATCGCCAACCGCGATGGTTTGCTCCATCGACAAACCTTCAGCCGCCGCAATCTCCTGCAGGGCCTCGGCCTTGCGGCGAGCCGTAATGATCTCGCCAACGGCTTCTCCAGTGATCACGCCATCTTTGACTGCCAGTTCGTTGGCGTAGACGAAATCGAATCCCAGTTCCTGCTGAAGCCGCGTAGCGAAGCAGCGAAAGCCACCGGAGATGATGGCCGTCTTATAGCCCAGCATCTTTAGGGTGCGCAGCAGCCGATGCGCCCCCACCGTGATCGGCAGCCGGTCGGTGATGTCGCTGATGGCTGTTTCTGGCAGGCCTTTCAGAAGCGCCAGACGACGTCGAAGGCTGCTCTCAAAGTCCAACTCGCCGCGCATGGCGGCAGCCGTTACAGCCGCTACTTTTTCGCCGACATTGGCGAGCCGCGCCAGCTCATCGATGACCTCCATCTGAATCAGCGTGGAATCCATGTCGAAAGCAACAAGCCGGCGATTGCGACGGAAAATCGAGTCCTGCTGCACGGCAACATCAAAGCCGGCCTGATCGGCAAGTACGAGCAGCGCACGGCGAAGCTCGCCGGCGTCGATCCCATTTCCGGAAAGGGTGAACTCGATGCACATACGCGGCTCGACATCCAGGGCCGCTCCGCGTGACGAGAGCCGGTCCATGGTGTCGATGTTCACCTCGCGCCTGGCAAACACCTCGGCGATGGCTGCGAGATCTTCAGCGCGGACCTGCTCGGCGAGGAGAGTGACTGTGAACCGCTGTTTGTACTGCTTATCTACCCACTGCTGGTATTGCTCTGAGGAAACTGGCATCAGGTGAGCAGCAACGCCTAGCTCATTTGCGCGGCGATGGATCCGCTCAAGAACCTCGGGCACCGCCGACGCTGGAATCCGAACCATGATGCCCAACGCGAGAGCGTCGTGAATCACGGCCTGGCCAATGTCCAGGAGCAAGGCGTTGGCCTGCGCGAGCAGATGCGCAAAGGCACTGGTGAGCCCCGGGTGGTCTCTTCCAGAAATGCTAATCAGGAAAATTTCAGACATTGTTCGTTGCTGATGAATGTCCCATGCCTGCGATTTGTTTGGAACGGCCAGTTGATTTCACCTGCAGCTATTCGATTCCTGAGAGCGCCAGCACTGCGAGGAGAAGCCGCTTTAAGGCAAGTGAGCGCCCGGATGGGTCAAACCATTCGCGCAATGTGTGCGCTCCGCCGCCCGTTCCTCCCGCTCCGACCGTAACCGCTTCCAGTCCCATGGAAATGGGAATGTTCGCATCGGTTGAAGCACGCCGCAATTGCGATGCGATCCCGAGATGACCATCAACCGCGCGGAATACTTCGAGCAACTGGGAATCGTGAGGCAGTTCGCCGGTGGGACGATCGCCGATCTTCTTCAACTCGCAGGTAAGCTTGGGCGGACCACCGTCGCGCGCGCGAGCAGGAATTTCGCTGTGGATTACCCCGCGCAGCTCGTCTTCTAGTCGCTGAAGTTCTTCGGCCGCCACGGAACGCAGGTCGATGCTGACTTGTGCTATTTCGGGAATTGAGTTTACAGATGTGCCTCCGCTGATCACTCCGAAGTTGAACGTTGTTTTGGGAGAGGGAGGAAGAGGAGTCTGGCTGAATCGTGAAACGATGCGCGAGACGGCGACGATCGGATTGGGCTGGCCGAAGTCGCTCCAGGAATGGCCTCCGGGGCCACGCACAATCACTTCGAACCTGCGACTGCCGAGGGCTTGGCCGATGATCGAATCGGTCCCGCTGCCATCGATGATGATGGTTTCGTCGATTCGGTCCTTCCAGCGCGATTTCTCGAAAATATGGCGGATGCCGCGCAGGTCGCCTTCGCCTTCCTCACCTACGTTGCCGATGAACAGGATGTCGCATTCGGGACGAATCTTCGCCTCGCGCATTGCCATTGGAATCGCGAGCAGGGCAATCAGTCCGGCGGCATTGTCGCTGACTCCTGGCCCGCAGATGCGCTCGCGCTCTTCGTGGATCTCGATCTCCGTTTCGGGAGGAAAGACGGTATCGAGGTGCGCGCCGACGGCGGTGACGGGAAGCTCTCGATCCACACCGGGAAACACGCCAATGACATTGCCGATTTCGTCGATCTCGATCTGTTCCAATCCAATTGCGGAGAACTTCTGTTGGAGCCACTTTGCGCGTTCGGCTTCTTCAAACGGCGGAGCAGGAATGCGCGCCACTTCGAGCTGCATATTGCGCAGCTCGTTCTCATGAATCTGGAACCACGAGAACGCTGCGTGCACGGCACGCATCGAAGCGAGCAGCGCAATCTGCTGAGGGACGGTGATCTCTTCGGTGGTGCGGCCGGGAGGATTCATGCCATCAATCCGCGGTGACCACCGTTGGACGTTTGCCTGCGGGGATGCAATCGAGAATTTCCTGCTCGAGCAGCGTGCGACTTGACTGCTTGGCTATTTGGAAAATGCGCTCAACTGTATCTTCATCCACTGGTAAGCCTTTGCGCTCGAGCCAGAAGATCACATTCGATTTTCCAGACATGGGGCCGATCTCGATCACCTGCTCCATTCCGAAATAGTGGGAAGGCACGCCTGAATACACGGTATTCGCCAGTTCGACATCGTTCTTGCGGAAAGCCTTAATCACAGCAGCAGCGTGCACCCCGGTGGCGGTTCGAAATGCATCGTCTCCCATAACGGGATAGTTCTTGGGAATGGGAACACCGGTGGCCTGCGAAACCGTTTCACAGTATTCCTTGAGAGCGGTCAAATCCTGATCTGCCCAGGGCTGCACGCCCATGAGCTTCAGGTTCACTAGCATCTGGTCCATCTGCGTGTTGCCTACGCGTTCGCCGATGCCGATTGCGCAGGCATGCACGCATTCGGCTCCGGCTGCGAGCGCCGCGAGTGAGTTCGCAACTGCAAGGCCGCGATCGCAGTGCCCGTGCCAATCGACGCGAATCTTCTCGCCGCTCGGTTTCACAACTTCATCAACCACGAAGCGGATGAGAGCTGCGACACCAGAAGGGGTGACGTGCCCACAGGTATCGCACACGACGATGGCTCGTGCGCCGCACTCGATCGCTGTTTTGTAAAGGCGCTTGATGGTTTCAGGATCGCAGCGCGTGGTGTCCTCGGTGACGTACATCACCTCGAGACCGATCGACCGCGCGAACTTTACCGCCTTTTCAGTGGTTTTCAGTAAGAAGTCATCGCTCCAATCTTCGGCATACCGGCGAATTGGGCTCGAGCCGATGAACGTAGCTGCCTCAATCGGAATTCCAACTTTCTGCTGAATATCGGCAATTGGGCGAATGTCGTTCTCGTGCGTTCGCGCGGCGCAGTTGCCGCGGATCTTGAGTTTGGAATCGCGAATCTCGCGAGCGAGGCACTCGACGTCGGAAAAGGCACGCGCGCCAGCTCCCGGCAATCCCATATCGAGAAAGCTGATGCCAAGCTTCTCCATCAGGTGAAGGATGCGCAGCTTCTCTTCGATGCTGGGATCTTTTACCGAGGGAGACTGCAAACCGTCGCGCAGCGATTCATCGGTGAGCATGACCCGGCCGGCAGGCTTGAATTCAGCTCCTGGAACGTTGTTCCAGTCGTAGATCAGCGATGAATGCTTGAGGGACAAGGCCGGAGGTCTCTGAGTGAATTGTAAACGCAGCTAACGTGGAGCCGGGCGCCCTCGCCCGGGTGTTTAGGTAGGAATTCCAAAATGGACGAATTCCTGAGGGTCGATGTTGCGCATTTGAATTTACGAGCTTTCACCAGAAACCCGGCCGAGGGCGGCCGGCTCCACGTTACCTCATGGCTTGCTCAATTTCGTCGATCCAATCAGGGCGCTTGAGGACTTCGCGCGGCTTGGGACCATCGGCTGCCCCGACGATGCCGTCGCGCTCCATAAGATCGATCAGGTGAGCGGCACGGCCATAACCGATGCGCAGACGGCGTTGGAGTAGTGAAGTGGAAGCTTTGCCGAACTCCAGCACCAGGCGCACTGCATCTTCGTAGAGTTCGTCGTGCTCGTCCTCGCCGACTTCGGCTCCTCCTTCGCCATCGCCGCTGTCTTCTTTGGGACCTTCGAGGAACTTCTTCTCGTACTCGGCTTCGCCCTGCGAGCGCCAGAATTCGACGACCTGCGCGATTTCTTTTTCAGTGACGAACGGCGCATGGACGCGCTGCACGCGGGCTGATCCAGGGGCAAGGAAGAGCATGTCGCCGCGGCCGAGCAATGATTCCGCGCCGTTGGCGTCGAGTATCGTGCGCGAGTCTACTTTTGTGGCCACGCGGAAAGAAATGCGCGAGGGCACGTTGGCTTTAATCAGCCCAGTGATTACGTCAACCGAAGGACGTTGCGTTGCAAGGATGAGGTGAATGCCTACTGCGCGCGCCATCTGCGCGAGCCGCGTGATCGATTCTTCCACGTTCTTGCCGTCGAGCATCATCAGATCGGCGAGTTCGTCGATGATGATGACTACGTACGGCAGCGGCTTGTGCTCGGTGTCCGGCTCGAAGAGACTTGGAGTGTCTTCGGTGAAGAGCTTGTTGTACTGATCGATGTTGCGGACTCCTTTTTCCGCCAGTACTTTCAGTCGGCGCTCCATCTCGCGCACCGCATTGCGCAGCGCTACGGCTGCGAGCTTGGGTTCGGTAATGATGGGTGTATAGAGATGCGGCACGCCTTCGTAATTGCCTAATTCGACCCGCTTGGGATCGACCAGGATCAGGCGCACCTGATCTGGCGTCGCTTTGAAGAGCAGCGACATGATCATGGCGTTGATGGCCACGCTCTTGCCTGATCCGGTAGAACCGGCAATGAGCAGGTGCGGCATCGTCGCCAGATCGGCCGTCATGATGCGACCGTTGATGTCTTTGCCGAGCGCGAGCGTCAGGCGGGAACGCGCGTCGAGAAATCCCTGTGACTCGACTACCTCACGCAGATAGATAGTCTCGCGTTCCGTATTGGGAACTTGGATTCCCACCGTGCTCTTCCCTGCCATGCGCTCGATCAGGATGCTCTCGGCGCGCATCGCGAGGCAGAGGTCTTCTGAGAGCCCGGTAATACGGCTGTACTTCACGCCCGCTTCGGGCTTCATTTCGAAGGTCGTGACTACCGGGCCCGGATTGATGTGCGTGATGGTGCCGTGCACATCGAATTCGGCGCACTTCTCAACCAGAATCTGGGCGTGCTGCTTCAGCTCCATTTCGTTGACGGTCTGCTGCTCGTCAGGACGCTTGAGCATGGAACTGGGTGGAAGCTGGAAGCTGCCATAGGTTTTGGGCAGCACGGTCTTAGCTTTCGCTTTGGCGGCGCTGTCAGCGCGAACGCCGACTTCAATCCCAACCGGCGCAGGTTGCGAACTAGACTTTGGTTCTGATTCGGGAAGTGATTCGCTTGCCTCTTCCGCCATCTTCTCCAAACCAGTCTTAAACGGCTGGACGCGCTGGTACACATCCGAGACCTGCGTGACCGCAGGTTTTGTGGCAGGCACGAGCTGGCTGGTCACCATGGGGCGATTAGCCTTGCGCTGTTCCAGTTCTTTCGCGGCGTTCGCTCGCTGCCGCCTCTCGCGCCAATCCTCAACTCGCTGCCATGCTGCTCCAACGAACGCGAATCGGGTGGTCAGCCAGAGGTGTGCGTCGGTAAAAGAAAACGCAGTGCAGAGATACAGGGCTGCCGCAATTACTGAGAGCGATACAAGGTATGCGCCGAGAACGTTGAAGTAATGGATCAGGAAATCGCTGACGATCCGTCCCAGTAAGCCTTCAATCGGGATGGCATGCATCCAGCGCAGGTGTCCTGGCAGCAGTCCCATCAGAGCCGGAATGAAGAGCAGGAGAATTGTCGCGCCAAGTAGCTTCTCCAGAGGAGACACGACCTCTCGTGAACGGAACCAACGCAACCCGAGTGCCCCGATCATCAGGGGAATGCTGAACATCGCCAGGCCGAAGAGTTGCAGAGCCAGGTCGCTGATGACGGCGCCTACGCGTCCGATCCAGTTGTGAGTCGTGCCCGATGAGAAAACTGAAGCAGCGGTGTTCAGCGATGGATCAAGAGGCGAGTAGGAGGCGAGCGCAAGAAAGAGCAGGAGCGCCGCGGCCGTTAGCGAAAAGCCGATCAGCTCGTTAAAGCGGCGGTTCCGGGTCGGCGTGAATAACCGAAGCAATGCTTTCATTTGGGCCTGGGCGCAGCCGGGGACAGATCCCCGTCGGCTGTCGCGGAAAAGGCCAGAGCAGAGTGATTATCGCAGATTGCCGGCCGAAGTCCACGTTTGTTTCTATGTTCGGCCCGGCGAAGGAGCGAACACGAAGGTCACGGAGCCGTGTGGAAATGTGCGGCGGCAAGAGCGATCACTATGATTCCGAGCACTATGCGATAAATAACGAACAAGTTTAGCGAATGGGTGCGCAAAAAGCGCAGGAAGAACGCTATCACCGCCATTCCTAAAACGGCAGATACACTTATACCGACAATAAATGGGGTTTTCATGCCGGGTGGCAGCCCACCGGCCTTCATAACCGCATGAGCCTTCAGCAGCACGGCGCCTGCGGTGATTGGCGCCAGCAGTAGGAAGCTGAAGCGGGCGGCGGCTTCGCGATTTAAGCCGCGCGCAAGTCCCGCAGTAATGGTGGATCCTGAGCGCGAAACGCCGGGAATCAGAGCAAACGCTTGAGCGACGCCGATGAGAATTGCATCGAGCGCGTTAATTCCCGTTATAGGTCTGCGCTTGCTTCCGAATCTGTCGGCCAGCCACATGAGAAAACCTACGACTGCGAGCATGCAGCCGATCAGCAAGTAGTTCTCGCGGAACTTCAGCTCGGCATATTTGTCGAGCAGCTTGCCGACGATCGCTCCAGGGACCGTGCCCAGCAGGATCCACCAGAACAGCAGGCGGTCGCGTCCACTTTCCACGTCATCGACATTTCCGAAACCGGCGCTGGCCGCAGACATCGGACCCCGACCTCCGAAGCCCGCGACGATGACATTGATCCATGTCGGGAAAAAATAGATCAGCACCGCAAGCAGCGTTCCGGCGTGCAGAGCAACGTCAAACGTCAGGTCCATGGCCGGATCGAGCTCGCTCCAGCCAAGGAACCATCGAGTGAGGATCAAGTGAGCGGAACTGGAAATCGGCAAAAATTCGCCGAAGGCCTGCACGACTGCGAGCACAACCGCCTGGTAAACGGGCAATCTCTGTCCTTTCCGGGTGGATCAGTCGGTTACGTTTCCGTAAGTTGGGATTTTTTGTTGTAGCAGAAAAATGAGCCGCTGTGCGCGGTAGGCGTAATCGGAATTCGGATACTGCTGGGAGACGCGCTGTGCGAGTTCCAACGCCCGCGAACGGCTCTCGTCGGCTTTCTTTTGATCGTTGCGCTGCGCGTAAATCTCGATCAGCGCTGACTGTCTCCAGGCCGCGTCGTAGAGAGCTTCCGCAGCTTTCGGCGATTGCGGATGCTCCTCGACATATTTCTCGTAAATCGAAGACTCTTTCTCCGGACACTTCGGATCGCCCTCCCAATCACCGCACAGCTTGTTGTCGATCAAGTCGAATGCTGCCAAATCCGACCATTTCGTATTGGGATACTTCTTCACTACTTTCTTCATCTGATCCTCGTCCATCTGATGCCGCATGTAGGGATCTTTCTCCTTTGCTGATGGACGCGATCTCATGTCTTGGATATCGAGCTGCCAGGCGATATCAGCGGAACGATATGCCGCTTCGCCCGCCAGAGGCGAATTGGGAAAGTATTCGGCTACGCGGTAATAGAGACGTAGAGCGTCTCGGTCCGCTCCTCTGCGACCGCCTCTTCGTTCGGCTTCGGCCTCCGAATCGGCAGCCTCGCCGAAAAGAATCTGGTCGCCGTTCGGAGTAGTTTTGCGCACCAGTCCTTTATCGAGCATCCAGCCGGAGACATCGCGCTCACCTCCGCCGTAGGCGTCGTCGCGCGCCTCTCCAAGCGTCGCCAGCACGTGTACCCACTGCGATCCACTGTGTTCCAGGACGGCGACCTCTCGTCCCCGATCGACGGTTGCTAGTCTCTGACTGTTTGTATCAGGAGAAAGATAAAGATTCGCAGAGCGCACACACACGGCACGCTCGGTATTTTCATCAGCATGCGCTCTAGCAGCGCCGAGAAGTGTAGCCGCCAAAAGAACGCCTAGAATGACTCGACTCATGCAGCCATTTTAGCCATGATTCGCGCTATAGCAGAGGGGTGGTATATTGCCATGCCGAAGGAGCAAGCCCATGCGCGCAGATCGAGTGGAAGTTTCCTGGGATAACGATAAGAAGAAGTGGCTGGTGAGAATCATCGTGGGAGAAGAGGTGATCCGCCGCTACTGCGACGCGCCCAGAGACGCCGATGAACAAAAGATCCGCGCTGCGGCGCAGAAGACGCTGACCGACGAAGGCTACGAAGCTGCGCAGAATCTGAGCGTGAAACGTTAACGGAATCGCCGCCGGTTGGCGGTGGGTCGGAGATGGCCGCATAGCCAGCTCCGAGTCGCACGGTACGGTATGCGTGATCGAGAGCAGCCGCAAACCGCGCGGCTGCCCCCACTGGCTACCGCCGCCGGTTCTGTATACTCCTCGTGATGCCCTCGCCTGCTCTCGATTACGCACGCCAGAATCAGCCGCGTTTCCTTTCTGAGCTTAAGGACCTGCTGCGCATTCCCAGCGTCAGCACGCTGCCGCAACATAAGTCCGATATCGAGCGCGCGGCCGAGTTTCTTGCTGCGCAAATGCGCTCGATCGGGCTGGAGCACGTCGAGGTTATCAAGACTTCCGGACATCCGCTGGTTTATGCCGATTGGCTGCACGCGTCCGGTAAGCCGACCGCACTCTGCTACGGCCACTACGACGTCCAGCCTCCGGACCCGCTGAACGAATGGGTCACGCCTCCGTTCGAGCCGTCTGAGCGCAATCAAAACCTCTACGCGCGCGGCGCCGTCGATGACAAAGGCCAGATGTTCATGCATTTGAAGGCGCTTGAGTCTCTGATGAAGAGCGGCGCAGGCAAGCTTCCTATCAACGTGAAGCTGTTGCTCGAAGGCGAGGAAGAAGTTGGTGGAGAGTCGATTGCGAAGTTCGTCGCCGAGAATCCGAAAAAGCTGAAAGCTGATTTTGCGCTTGTTTCCGACACCGAGATGTATGCGCCCGATCTGCCCACGCTCTGCGTCGGTCTGCGCGGAATGGTTTACACGGAGGTTGAGGCGCGCGGAGCGAAGGTCGATCTGCATTCCGGAATGTACGGGGGCGCTGCGCCGAATCCATTTGTCGCACTCGCGCAGATCATCGCGAAGTTAAAAGATGAAAACGGAAAGATTCTCATTCCGTACTTTTACGATCGCGTGGTCTCTCCCACAAAAGATGAACTCAGCAGTTGGAAGTCGCTGCCGTTCGACGAGAAGGAGTATTTAGAGAAGGAGGTCGGCAGCACTGAGTTGACCGGCGAGCCCGGACACTCAGTTGCGGAGCGCACCTGGGCGCGTCCAACGCTCGACGTTCATGGCATGCCGGGCGGCTTTATCGGCGCGGGTTCCAAAACGGTAATCCCCGCGCGTGCGTCAGCGAAAATCTCCATGCGCCTGGTTCCGAATCAGCGCCCGGACGAAATCTATAAGCTTTTTTCGGATTACGTGAAGCAGATCACGCCGCGAGGAATTCAAATAACCATTCGGCAGCTCAACCTCGCCGACCCGATGGTGATCCGCACCGACAATCACTATGTGCAGGCTTCAAAGCAGGCGATGAAGGAAGTCTTTGGAAAGGATACTGTGTTCATCCGCAGCGGAGGATCAATCCCGGTGGTTGCAGATTTCGAAAAACACCTCGGAATCCCAAGCGTCATGATGGGGTTCGGCCTGCCCGACGACAATCTTCACGCGCCCAACGAGAAATTCCATATCCCGAACTTCTATCGCGGGATTGAGTCGATTATTCGATTCTTCCAGCTTCTCAGCTCCTAAGCTGCTGAGCTTCTAAGCTGCCACGCGCGACTTGCTCCAGCTCTGCTCAGGCTGGGCGACCGGCACGCTTACCGGCCAGGGCTCTTCGACGCCCATCAGAGCGAGTGCGCCTCCGAGCAGTGCCATGTTCTTCGAGAACTGGATCATCTCCGTCTGGCGCTGCTGCGGATCTTCCTGTTTCCAGAAGTTATGCATCACGGGCGAGACTCCGGCCAGAAATCCGATGACCGCAGCCGCTCCAATCTTCGGCTTAATGCCGAGCAGCAGGCTGGCGCCGCCTACGACCAGAGCTGCTCCACTCGCCACCACTGCAACGTTCGGCATGGGCACGTTCTTGCCCTTTGCATACTGCGACATGCCCTCGCGCTGCTTGAAATGATTGATGCCGCTATAAAGAAAGAATCCGCCAAAGAGCAGGCGTCCGATCATGAAAGGAGCTTTCATCGTTCATTCCTCCGAGCTTCGAATGAGATTGGATTCCTCTGAAGCAGCGAGGGTGGCCATCGGCACATCTGCTTAGGGCCGAATGAGGCGCTCAGAATTGTAGAGCTCGCACAGGTGGATGACCTCAGTGCGGAAGTGATTATTCGTCGTCGATTTCTCTCAAGTAGCTATCGGCCTCAGCAATAGAGGTTTCCAGGGGCTGATCCGAACTGATTGTCAGCCGTGTTTCTCTCACGGGCTCGCGCTCAAAGTCCTGGCGTTTGACGTAGTAGAGATCGACTGTTCGGTTCGCAGCGAGGTGTGCGCCTGATTCCAGGTCACGGCGTATGCGGGCCAGGGCGGTTTCTTCCGAGGCCACGCACTCGATGACTGCGAGCTTCGTCCCGATCTGGGAAGCTGCATTGCGCACCCGTTCGCGCTGGTACTCGCGCGAGAATGGACGGCCATCGAGGAATACGCGCAGCTTCGGCTTGCGCGTCAGAAGATAGGCAGCGGTCTCGAGCATGACGTCCTGGCAGAAGTCGTCTTGCTCGACCGTGTAGTCAATTTGCGATGGGCCGAAGAGTGCGGGTCGGATGATGTCTTTATCGATAACGAAGCCGCCGAAGCGTTCGATCAGCGAGCGAGAGAGGGTGCTCTTTCCGGTGCCCGGAAGACCGACCATCAGAATCAACATCGGCCTAGGTTACAGGATCATCTTGGCTGCCAAAGGTGGGGATCCTTGCGCATTGAGGTTAAATATGCTGGGTTTATGGGATAGGTGCGGTCGTTTAGCCAGTCTTCCGCCCCGAGTAGGCATTTTTGCAAGCTTTGTCCGAAAATCAACTGCCAACTTCGGTTTTCTACCTGGATTTGAGGCTGATCCAGGTCAAAGCAAACCACTCGGCCATTACCTCGGTGACCACCAATACGACTTTAGCGGTTCAGTTCAAGCCCGCTATCCGGCTTAATAGATGCAGGCAAATTGAAGCATCCTGCCTGTACGACTAACCCCAAAAAAGTTGGAGTCTTTAAGATGTTTGAGAACAACGAACTGCTCGACAGTTTGTGGTTTCGCTGTGGTGTGCATACCGTCGCCTTCTGGAGCTGGGTCGCGGTCTGCTGCATACTGCTTGCGGTCCGGTAACTGCCGAATCCATTCCCCATTTAGGCGTTTTTGGCTTCTGGCCGATCGACGCTTAATCCCTTATCCTGACGCTTTCATTTAATTAGGTAAGACACAGAGCAGCGCGGACTTATGTCTTCGCTGCTTAAGTGTTTTTAGTGAGGTTGGGCCTGGTAGGACTCGGAATCACATCCGCCTAGGGCAGGCCGTGTGCATGCGTGCTACGAGCAGCCCTTCAGACGATATTTCCGCGTGACCGACTTCTCGCCGTGGGTGGCGCGAACAAACACCACATGATTGCGAAGGCCTTGCTCGAGCTGCGCCAAATCGAGCTCCAATTCGACGCGTCCATCCTTTTCGCTCACGGCTTGGGAATGAATCGGAACACCCGCCGGATATTGCAGGCGGGAGGTGACGAGCGCTCCATCCACTGCCGACCCACTCTCACTGACGAGCAGTCGCATCACGAGCTTGCGCGCGATCGGAAGATCGTCGGAGTTGAGCCAGGTGAGCGCGAGCGTCTCTCCTCCGGCGTCGCGGATTTCCGTTTGCTCGCGGAAAAATTGCTCGATCGATCCAGCCTTTACCACTTCCAATACTTCGCGATGCTGGCCTTTGAGCAGATCGTGGATGTACTCCTCTGAGAATCCAGGATCGCTGACGTGCTCGGCGTAGGATGACGCGTATTTGCCGATGCAGTGTCCACGCACGAAGACCATCGTCTGCAGCAGGAGATCGGCTTTACGCGCTTCGCTCTGGACGTGATAGACGGTATCTCCTTGTTTCACATCGGTATTGAAGCCAAAAATCATTGCAATCGTTTCCCTGCTGAGCTTCTGCTACTGGAGGCCATAGGCGATCTCATAAACTTTGGGCCGAAATTGAAGACAGTTCCCCCAAAAACCTGACGCGGATTGCGCGGATGGGACGCGGATTAACGCGGAAGGATAAACTTAGCTTAGCTGACTGATGAAGATGCTTTTTTGCTATTCCCTTCGATCGTTGTCAAATGCCAATCTCTGTAGTTGGCACGATGATCACCCCAATTTTCGGCGTTGATCCGCGTCCCATCCGCGTAATCCGCGTCGTGTTTTCCTATTCAAGATCAAGGCTCTTTACTAGGCGATTCTATTGTGCGGAATATTTCTCCAATTGCAATGATCGTGAGTGCACACTTGCGCACGGCTGCGCTTGACACTCCGTCGCAGCGAAACTTATAGTCGAATGTTCCACCGTCAGTGTTGGCGCACATTGTATAACGGCCTCTATGCCGGACCAGCCACTACCCTATTACGTCAACTATCTGCCTCTGCTCATGCAGGTCGTGATCGCGTGTCTGGTCGCGGGAGGCATGGTCGCGCTCTCGGCGCTGCTGGGTAAACATCGCTACAGCAGAACAAAGATGGCCGCTTATGAATGCGGCATGGTGGGTACCGGCGACGCGCGCCCGCGCTTCTCCGTGAAGTTCTACATGGTCGCCATGCTCTTTATTCTGTTCGACGTTGAGGCGATTTTCCTGATTCCCTGGGCAGTGATCTACCGCAAGCTGCCGGCGGCGATCGCTCCCGCGCTGGGCGCTGGGCCGCACGATTCCGGTCCGCGGATGTTCGGTTTCTGGGAGATGCTGGTGTACATCGGCATCGTCCTCGTGGGCTTCTTCTATATATGGAAGAAAGGCGCGCTCGACTGGAATACGACGCCGGAGAAATCGGACTACTAAATGCCTTTGCAGCCCGCCATCACCGATCTCGAACAACTGAAAAGCAGACCGGCAGTCGCGGCGCTTCACAATGCCTCACTGCTGGAAAAAGCTACGTTCGATCGCGATGAGCTGACGCTGTACGTAAATCGCAGCGATATCAAGCAGGCTTGCGAGCTTCTGCGCGAGAATCCCGAAACGAAATTCAATTTTCTCGCCGACATCACCTGCGTCGACGTCTTCCCTTCCGAGCCGCGCTTCGAAGTGATCTACAACCTGCTTTCCCATTCGCGGAAAGAACGCGTGCGACTGATTGCTCGTGTACCTGGCGGAGATCCTTCGATTGAATCGCTCATGGGACTTTGGCCTGCAGCGAACTTTTTCGAGCGCGAGGTCTTCGACCTGTTCGGCGTGCGCTTCGTCGGACATCCCAATCTGCGCCGCATCATGATGCCGGAAGACTGGGAAGGGCATCCGCTGCGCAAGGACTATCCGGTGGAGGGTTATCGCTAAATGGCGCACCTGAATCCCACGCCGGTCTTGGAGCCCACTGAAGATCGCACGATGATCTTGAACATGGGGCCACAGCACCCGTCCACTCACGGCGTGCTGCGTCTGCTGCTCGAGATCGACGGCGAGACTGTCGTCAAGTGCATTCCCGATATCGGATATCTGCACACTGGGATTGAGAAGACATGCGAGGCGAAGTTCTACCAGCAGGTAGTCCCGCTCACCGATCGCATCGACTATCTGTGTCCGATGACCAACAATCTTACGTATTGTCTGGCCGTCGAAAAGCTCTTGCAGCTCGAAATTCCTCCCCGCGCGCAATTTCTGCGCGTGCTGTTGAATGAATTAACGCGTATCAATTCGCACCTGGTCTGGCTGGGTACGCACGCGCTCGACATCGGCGCCATGACCGTCTTCCTTTATTGCTTCCGCGAACGCGAGGAGTTGCTGAGGATCTTCGAGAACGTCTCCGGCCAGCGCATGATGACTTCGTACTTCCGCATCGGCGGCGTGTCGATGGACCCGCCCATTGATTTTTGGAAGAAGACAAAAGCTTTTATCGATAAGTTCCCTTCTCGCGTTGATGAGTACGAAGGGCTGCTGACGTCGAACCCAATCTGGATCGAGCGCACCAGGGGCGTCGCTCACATTACGGCCGAAGAATGCATTGCGTTAGGCTGCAGCGGCCCGACGGCGCGCGGAAGCGGCGTCGATTGGGACCTGCGCCGCGACATGCCGTACTCGGGTTACGAGAAGTTCAAGTTCAAGGTACCGGTCTCGACCGACGGCGACGTGTACGCGCGTTACCTGCTGCGCGTGCAGGAGCTGCGCGAGTCAAACAGCATCGCGCGTCAAGCCTTTGAAGGCATGCCCGAAGGGTCATACAAGGCCGACGCTCCAAAAGTGGTCCTCCCGGATCGAGAAAAGATGAAGACGCAGATGGAGGCGCTCATCTATCATTTCAAAATCGTCACGGAAGGGTTCACGGTTCCGGCAGGCGAGGTCTATCAGGGAGTGGAATCGCCGCGTGGAGAGATGGGCTATTACGTCCGCAGCGACGGTACGGCGAAGCCGTATCGAGTACATATGCGCTCGGCATGCTTAGGAAACTTGCAAGCCCTTGAAAGACTCTGCGTCGGTAGGTTGCTCGCGGATGTAGTTGCGGCAATCGGCAGTATCGACATCGTTTTAGGAGAGATCGACAGATAATGCAATTCTCTCCCGAACTGGAACAACGGTTTCAGAAGCTCGTTTCCCAATACCCATGGAAACGTTCAGCGCTAATTCCACTGTTGCTCTACGCGCAGGATGAGGTCGGTTATTTGACCGATGAAGTTATCACTGACATCGCTCGGCGTGTTGAGCTAACCGAACTCGAAGTCCGTAATGTAATTAGCTACTATTCGCTCCTAAGGACCCAGCCGGCGGGCAAATACGTAGTACAGGTCTGCACCAACATCAGTTGCATGCTACGCGGAGCAGAAGAAGTTTTTGATCACTGCAGAGAAAAGCTGGGCGTGGATCACAAAGAGGTCACACGAGACGGCACATTCTCGCTCGAAGAAGTCGAATGCATCGGAGCCTGCAGTTGGGCTCCTGCTATCCAGGTGAATTACGACTTCCATTTGAACGTGACGCCGCAAAAGATGGACGCAATTCTCGACCAGTACAGCAACAACACGAAACAGTGAAGACACTCTACACACCAACGCCGCTGGTCTCGCATCCCGATGAGGTGCGCGTCATCTCCAAGCGCTTTGGACAAGGCGCGCAGGACATCGACCGCTACATCCAGCTCGACGGCTACAAGGCCGCGCGAAAAGCGCTGGATATGCAGCCCGACGACATCATCAATGAAGTCAAAGCCTCGGGACTGCGTGGACGCGGAGGCGCGGGTTTTGCCACGGGAATGAAATGGTCGTTCATTCCGAAACAGTCTGAAGCTCCGAAGTACATCCTGGTGAACGGGGATGAGAGCGAGCCGGCGACGTGCAAAGACCGGCTGATCGTCGAATATGATCCGCACGCCATTATCGAAGGCGTCATCATCGCAGGCCTGGCAGTGGGAGCCAAGCTGGGCTTCATTTATCTGCGCGGTGAGTATCGCTATTTGCTCGAGATTCTCGAACGAGCGGTTGCCGACGCCTATAAAAAAGGGTTCCTTGGCCACAACATCTTCGGCACCGGACGCGAGTTCAACATCCTCACTCACACGGGCGCTGGCGCGTATGAAGTTGGCGAAGAATCCGCGTTGATGGAATCACTCGAAGGCAAGCGCGGATTGCCGCGTCTGAAACCTCCCTTCCCTGCGATTAAAGGTCTCTATGGCGGTCCAACGGTCATTAATAATGTTGAGACCATCGCAACCGTTCCGCCGATCATTCTGAACGGCGGCAAATGGTACGTTGCATTCGGACCGAATGAAAAGAATGGCGGCACGCGTCTGACCTGCCTTACGGGACACTTCAATAAACCCGGAGTGTACGAGCTTCCTCTTGGATATCCCGCCAATAAGATGATCTACGAAGTAGGAGGTGGAATACCGAATGGACGCCAGCTCAAAGCGTTCGTTCCCGGTGGATCCTCGACGTTCCTGCTCACGCGCGAAGAAGCCGAATCGGCAACGATGGATTACGACTGGTTCGCAAAACGCGGCGAGTTCCTCGGTTCCGGCGGAGTTGTCGCAATTGATGACCAAACGTGCATGGTGAAAGTCGCGTTACGCATCATGCAGTTCTACCAGCACGAAAGCTGCGGCTGGTGCATCCCGTGCCGCGAAGGAACTGATTGGCTGAAAAAGACGCTCATCCGTTTTCACGCCGGTGCCGGGCAAAACAAGGATCTCGACCAGATGCTCTATCTAGCCAACAACATGGCTGGCCGAACCTTCTGCGCATTAGGCGACGCGGCTGCGTTTCCTACAATGTCGATCATTAAGAAATGGCGAAAAGAGTTTGAAGAGCACCTGGACGGAAGAAGTTGTCCGTTTGAAACGGCGTCATCGAGAGAGATGGCG